>JAGXIE010000113.1 GCA_024635765.1 Flavobacteriaceae bacterium
GGCATAAAAATCTTTCCGGTATATTTTGAAGCTATATTCTTATTGTGACTGGAGGCAACAATCTCCCCTTTTTTTATGTCTTGAAAGCTTTTAAAACCTTCCTTCATTTTAAAATTTTCTCCGCTATTTATTCGATACAAATAAACAATTTCAAAAACGTCCTCTAATTTTTTCGAGTTGCTTTGCAGTTGATTGTAATAAATTTGATAACCAATTACGTTTTTTATGTCAATAGACGACGCAAAAACTAGCATTAAATAAATAAAAGCAATACAATTTGAAACAGCAGCTGCCTCATCATGCTGTCCAGACTCAAAACCTAATGAAACATAGCCCAATTCATTGATATAGCTCAAGAGTGGTCCATTAAGATATTCTTCAATTCCTAAAACAATCGGCACTGGAAATAATCTAGCAAAATTACGATTTATTAAGGTATCATTTATAGTAATGAAGGGCAGGGTCTTGCTTGAAGTGGTGTGAAAATCTATAAAATAAAATGGTCCAGAATTTGAATTTATAATATGTTCTAAAAGTTTCAGAATCTCTAACTGTTCTGTTTCTTCACTATTTAATTTCTTCTTGTTTTTTAAGTTTACTAATTGATCCTTGGTCCAAATCCGGTTCAAATCTTCATCCAAATATCTTTGGTTGTGCTCCAGGGCTTTTAGGTTGCCAGAAATCGCGTAGATGGTTCCATTGACCGATTCCGGATTTATTTTTTGTAAAACGTCTTTTAAAGCAAATAGCCCAGCTGTCTCATTGCCGTGAATGCCGGCAAAGAAAATAACCACAGGACCTTTATCATTATTCTTGATGTTACCTAAAAGTCTTTCGACGGTTATGGTTTTTTCTAGAGCTTTGCTGTGGACTTGCGTCATAAATTCTATAAATCATTCGATGTTAATATCCCTATAAGCTTCTTGCCCTCAACGACGGGAAGACAACTTATATTGTGATTCGCCATGGCTGTTTTAGCGTCTTCAATGGCATCTTCTTTATGAATGGTTATAATATTTTCTATCATAAAATCTTGAACACACTTGTTGCTCTCTTCAATTTCATCAAGATGGTTTTTAATGTCTGTCCAACTTAATAATCCTATCAAATCTTTGTATTTATCAATAACAGGCATATGGTGTATTTTTTTCCACTTCATAATGTTTAAAACAAGTTCTAAACTGTCTTTTTCATCCACAGAAAAGATATCTGTGCTCATAACATGATGAACTTTCTTTTTGATATTGAAGGTTGTAGAAGCATTTTCATTTAGCACTTTCCAGGTAGAAACCGGATAGTCATGTTCTTGTTTTAAATACAAGTTTGCGGTTAAAACTTGAAGCGCTTCGTTGGCCTTTTTAGATTTTAAAAGATTTCGGTAGCTGTTTATTATCCATTCCGATCCATTTTGAGTCTTCACTCTATTCTCAATAACTCCTAGAAAGTCTTCTATGTCGTTAGTAGATATTTTTAAGCTATGCAATCCTCGATATGCCATTGGCAAAAAATAATCTAAAATTAAGTTTTGACTGGAAATGGTTTTACCATTCCATCTGAATTGAGCCATCATGCCATATCTTGCAGCAATAAAGAAGTTGTGTTTAACATCTTTAAAATCCATGCTTTCATGAATGGTATCGTATTCTTTTGGCCTTCCTACCATGATGCCCACCCAAAACATAAGATTAGTGATTTCATCCTTGGGAGTTGGGCCTGAAGCGATGTATCTATTTTCGATTCTCAAGTGTGGTTTACCTTTTCCAACCCCATAACAAACCCTGTTCCACCGATACACCGTTCCATTGTGAAGATTTAACGCTTGTAGTTCTGGGATCTCTCCATTATCCAACATTTGAACACTGTCCTTGTTAAACTCTGAGGTGACTAAACTTCTAAACCTTGTAATGTTGTCCTTGAAAATATCAGAAATACTTCCTGTTTGCCAATGGTCACCAAAACTTACTCTAGATTGATTTTCATGTAGTAGGAATGAATTGGCTCTTGTATCAACACTTTGAGTAAAAACAGCAATTCTTGTCTCACTCCATAACTCTTTTCCAAAAAGTAATGGAGAATTGGTACATGCGCTTAAAACGGGTCCAGCTATGGCTTGTGCCCAATTATAACTTTTCACAAAGTCGTCTGGATTTATCTGTAAGTGTGATTGAAAGCTCGTGTTACATCCTTCTAACATCACGGAATCATGTAATAAGTTTAATTCATCAACACCCTTGATGTGGATATGAAAATCTTGCTTTCGGGATTTCTTAATAGCCTCATTTAATACGCGATAACGTTCAATAGGTGTCATGTTGTCAATTCCGATATGTTTAGATGAAAGTGTAGGCAGGATTCCCGTGAGGACAATTTTTGAATCGTCTTTTTCGGCGGCTTTTTTTGCTTTTGACAACAACGCATTCAATTGCAGGTGCATTCGGGAGAAGCAATCTTCTTTAAGTTCAATTGGGTCCAGATTTATTTCAAGATTGTAACTCCCTATTTCGGTAGTGAAATGTTCGTCATCAATATCATTCAAGACTTTAAGCGCATTGTTCTTTGGTAAAAACTCATTATCTACTAAACAAAATTCTTGCTCTGCTCCTATCCTTATTGGTGTTTTTTCAATCAACTCCCTTTCAATCATCAACTCCAACGCCTCAACATCCTTAGTCAATTGATGAATATAATTGGCTTTGTCTTTTTTTTTAGAAAGTTTCCTGACATTCAAGTTGCCCATGCTAAACAGATTAAAGTGAAAATAAAATTACTTCAAATCTTATGCTTAAAACATGATTTTTGTCATAGTATGATTTTTAGCTTTAAATTGAATATTTTATTTATGGGTCAAAAGCAGCGTTCATTTTGTTTGGCTGTTTTTTATTTCTAAAAGCTGTTTATCTTTACCACAAATGAAATTATCATTTAATAAAAAAGAAAAGCTTAAAAGCGAGAAACTAATCACACAATTATTTGCTGAAGGGCAAAGTGTGGTCGCTTATCCGTTAAGATTGGTATATCTACCTGCCTCATTTGATAATCAAGTGAGAGTGAAGGCTGGAGTTTCCGTCAGTAAACGTAATTTTAAAAATGCTGTTGATAGAAACCGAATTAAACGCTTAATAAGAGAAGCTTACAGGCTTCAAAAGAGTGATTATTTTAACAATTTTTCTGGCTCTTATGCGTTAATGATTTTGTACATTGGTAAAGACGGTACGGATTTTGAAACTGTAAGCCTAAAAATGAATCAGCTTTTCGACAAATTCATTCAAAAAATAATTACTGACTAAACTACAATTGTCATGAAAAAACTACTACAAAAAAGAATTGTAATTCCTGTTCTGGCCATCGCCATTTTTATTTCTGGAAGCGCCTTCTATAAAGGTGATTTTTTCGAGATCGCTAAACAAATCGAAATTTTTACAACGCTCTACAAGGAGCTAAATATGAATTATGTCGATGAGACCAATCCTGGCGAACTCATGGATACAGCCATTAAAAGCATGCTTCAGGATCTCGACCCTTACACCAACTTTTATAATGAACAGGATGTAGAAGATGCTCGAATCAACAATACTGGTGATTATACAGGAATTGGTGCAAGTGTTTTAACATTAAAAGATAAATTGGTAATCGTAGAGCCATATAAAGATTATGCGGCTGATAAAGCGGGTTTAAAGGCGGGAGACGAAATTATAAAAGTTGACAATATTGTGGTCGCTGATTTTAAGGATGACGCAGGAAACTTATTACAAGGTGCGGCAGGTACAACGGTCAACCTAACATACTTGAGACAAGGTAAAACACAAACGACTACCATAAAGCGAGAGTCGGTGGAAATCCATGATGTGCCACATTACTCTATGGTTGATGATGAAATCGGATATATCGTATTGCGTAAATTTGGAGATAAAGCTTCCTCCGAGACACTTTCTGCAGTAAGAGCTTTGAAAAATCAAGGGGCAAAAAAGTTGATATTAGATTTGCGGGGCAACGGTGGAGGGCTTCTAAATGAGGCTGTTAATATTGTCAATATCTTCGTCCCAAAAAACCAATTGGTTGTCACGACCAAATCAAAAGTTGAAAAATACAACAAAACTTATTATACCCAGAAGGATGCGTTTGATAATGAAATCCCGTTGGTTGTTTTAATTGATGGTAAAAGCGCTTCAGCAAGTGAGATTGTCTCTGGAGCCTTACAAGATTTAGACAGAGCCTTAATTATTGGTGCTCGAAGCTTTGGAAAAGGTTTAGTGCAAAGGCCAAAACCATTAGTATATGGCACACAGGTAAAAATCACTATTTCTCGCTATTATACGCCTTCGGGCAGGTGTATACAAGCACTGGATTATTGGAACAGGGATGAAGACGGTAATGCTGCTCGAGTGAATCAAGAAAACTATAATGCCTTTAAAACCAGAAGAGGCCGTACGGTTTATGATGGAGGTGGCATTCAACCCGATATTGAACTGGAAGCTTCTAAATTTAGCCCAATAACTACCGCAATTCTCAACGAGAATTTAGTCTTCAATTATGCCACAAAGTATTATTACAACAATTCGGTGAATGATTTAAGTGAATTTAAAATGGCTGACAGTGAGTTTAATGCTTTCAAAACCTATTTGAAATCCAATAATTTTAAATTTGAAACCAAAACTGAAAAAGCCTTCGATAAGGCATTAATAGTTGCTAAAGATGAAGAGCTTAGCGCTACAATTGATATTAATTACAAAGCTCTTATTTCAGCTTTGGACAATTACAAGAATAAAGCAATTGATGAAAACAAAACTCAGTTAATGTCCTTGTTAACTGATGAAATTGTAAAACGTTATTTCTACAGAGAAGGATTGTATAACTATTATATAAACCATAATGTAGAAATTCAAAAGAGTAGGGAGTTGCTTAACCATCCTGTAAAGTTCGTAAGCTATCTAAATCTATAATATTCAGGTCTTTTGTAGAATCAATGCTTAATTTGATTATATTTATGACCCCTTTCTAAGAACCAATGAAAACTTTAGTATTTGTTTTCTTTCTAATTACACAGTTTGTGTTAGCTCAAAAAGAGCTGATCCATGAGGTTTATTTTGATACAGATAAATCTGAAATTCCCGAAACCGAACATAGTAGATTACTACTTTTTCTTTCTGAAATAGAATCTTTGGATATTGAAAAAATCACCATTTTTGGCTTTTGCGATGATAGAGGAAGCAGCAATTACAATCTTAAACTTTCACAGGAAAGAGCCAATAGCATAAAGACCATTTTTTCCAATAACGAGTTTGATGAGTCCATCATTACCAATGTTGATGGTAAGGGTGAAATTCTTTTAAAATTAGTGAAAGAAGAAAATGTTGAAAAAATTAGAGGTCTTAACCGAAAGGTTCAAATCAGTGTTAAGCCCGTTTTTCCACCAAAACCTATTGTTAAAACGAAAAATAAGGATGCTGCAGAAGTGCTGAAAGGGGACATTAAGGCAGGTGACAATATTGTACTTGAAAATATATTGTTTAAAACTGGGTATAGTTATTTAATGCCGGAATCAGTAAAAACATTAGAAAATATTACCAAGGTTATGATAGAGAGAGAGGATATCTATTTCACTATACGAGGTCATGTTTGTTGCACTCAATACAGTAGAGATGCTCTTGATAGAAAAACAAAACAACGTAATTTATCGGTCGCTAGGGCAAAATATATTTATGACTACATGGCTAAAAAAGGCGTAGATAAAAAACGAATGAAATTTGTGGGTATGCGTCGCAAATTTCCTCTCGGAGGCGAAGCAAAATTTGATCGTCGTGTAGAGATTTTAGTAACGTACGTTGGAGAAAACAACTAAATCTTTATCATTCCAGTATGAGGGATACCATCTTCTAAATATTCCTCACCAATCACTTTAAATCCTAAATTAGCATAGAATTTCTTTAAATAAACTTGTGCTGAAATTTTGATGGTCGTGGTATCATAATAGTTTTTGATAGCCTCAATCGAAGCATTCATAATATCATATCCATACTGATGCTTTCGTTCATTATAAGCAACTAAAACCCTTCCAATACTGGCATTTTCAAAATAATCACCAGGTTTAAAAATTCGCGTGTAAGCAATTAACTTTTTATTCTTAAACCCCAATACATGTAATGCTTTTTGGTCTTTATAATCCATATCTTGATACACACAATCCTGTTCTACCACAAA
>JAGXIE010000114.1 GCA_024635765.1 Flavobacteriaceae bacterium
AATCGACTTTTTTTGATCCATTACAAAAGTACTTTCCTCATCATCTAGTATAATGGTTACTGTTGTTTTGCCATCAATTAAATTTTCATCTATTGGTTTTGCTGGAGTTTTGACCGTAAAAAGCTCAAATAAAATTTGAGACTCTTCAATACCATATTCCATTAAAACATCTTTGACCGAATGTATCATTGGTTCTGGGCCACACAGGTAGAATCGATCAAAATTGGTGTCTTTGTAATCGTTTTTAAAGATGAAATTAACAGTGCTTTTTTCAATCCGCCCAAAAAGAGCCTTGTCTTCTTGCGATTGGCTATATACAAAGTGCAGTCTTAATCGCTCGTTGTATTTTGATTGTAATTGTAACAATTCATCTAAAAAAATAGTGTCTTTTGGTGATTTATTTCCATACACCAAAACGAAATTACTTTTCGGCTCTTCTTCCAAAACCGATTTTGCAATACTCATTACAGGTGTAATACCACTTCCGGCGGCAAAAGCAGCGATGGTTCTTGATTTCGATTGGTCCGGTTCAAATACAAATCGGCCATTTGGAGGAGCAACTTCCAAAACATCTCCAACTTTTAATTTTGAATTGGCAAACGAAGAAAAACTTCCATCTTTAACAGCCTTCACGGCAACTTTTAAAATACCACTATTAGGAGAGGAACAAATGGAATAGTCGCGTCGAAGCTCTTCGCCATTTAAGATCGTTTTCAAAGTGATATACTGACCTGCCTTAAAATTAAAAGTTTCTTTTAATTCCGATGGCACTTGAAAACTAATCGTGACACAGGCTTCTGTTTCGTTATGGAGTTCGCTAATGGCGAGTTTATGAAATTGAGACATTGAATTCTTTTTTGCAAAAGTACTAAACATTCATAGAATCACATTTTGATTGTAACAAAAAGTGTTTTAATATTACTAATGAGTCGAACACAACCAAAAACAACATGATCAAACACTTTCTAACTCTGGAATGGAAACAGTTTTTCAGGGCTTCCTATTTTCAAAAAGGCATCGCGATAAAAATACTTTTAGTTCTTGGTGCTTTGTATTTTGGAGGTTCGGCCATCATGCTAGGGGCTGGGATGTTCTTTATAATGAGAGAGGCTATTCCCAATACGGACCCAATTGTCATCGTCAATAATGTGATCATACTGTGGTTTTTGTTCGATATGGTATTACGGTTTTTTATGCAACAATTACCTGTTATGAATGTCAAACCATTGATGGTCATTCCCATTAAACGAAATACAGTGATTCATTATTTATTGGGTAAAACAACACTTTCATTTTTCAACTTCATTCCGATTTTTATTTTTTTGCCATTTAGCATCGTGCTTTTATTCAATGGTTATCCTTTTTTTAATGTAATTTGTTGGTTCTTATCCGTTGTATTTATAACGCTTTCAATTAATTACTTGAATTTTCTCATTAATAAAAATAATGCCGTTTTTTATATATTGGTATCAACTATTGCCATTTTGATAGGAGTTCAGTATTTTAATATTTATGATGTGTTTGAACCTATTGGAGTCGCATTTAATGCATTATATAACCAGAAATATTTGGTTGTGTTGCCAATGGCTTTGGCAGGACTAATGTATTATATCAATTTTAAATTTATAAGAAACGGGTTTTATTTGGATGATGCGGTCACAAAAAAGGCTCAAAAAGTGAGTGCTACAGATTTGTCATGGATGAACCGATTTGGCAGCCTGGCGGTATTTTTAAAAAATGATGTCAAAATGATCATTCGTAATGCGCGGCCAAAACAGGTATTGATGATGTCGTTCCTGTTTTTATTTTATGGACTTATTTTTTACACTCAAGACACCTATAAACAAATGCCAGCTTTTTTAGCTTTTGCATCCATGTTTGTAACAGGAGGGTTTTTAATGACTTTCGGACAGCTGGTTCCTTCTTGGGATAGCGAATATTATAAATTGTTGATGAGTCAAAACATTCCATACCGAAAATATTTAGAATCTAAATGGTATTTGATGGTTGTCGCCGTAGCGATTTCCTTTGTATTAAGTACTCCGTATTTATATTTTGGCTGGAAAATTTTTGGGATGATTGCCGCTGGAGCTTTGTTCAATGTTGGATTGAATTCCTTTATCACCCTGTTCGGTGGGGCACTCAATCGCGTACCAATCGAATTAAACGTAAAAGCAAAAGCATTTAGTAACACACAAGGATTCAATCCGACCCAAATGTTGATTGCACTCCCTAAATTTGTATTGCCTATGTTATTGTTTTATATTCCCTATAAACTCATCAACTTTGAAACAGGCATCATTGTGCTGGCGCTCTGTGGTGTTTTGGGAATTGTTTTCAAAAACTTCTTTTTAAGCAAAATAGAAAGCGTATATCAAAAAGGAAAATACAAAACCATTGCAGCATTTGCTGAAAAAGCGTAATTCAACCTAAAAACCTAAATCACTTATGATAAGCGTATCCAATCTTTCAAAACAATACAAGACTGTTCAAGTATTACATATTGAAAATTTAGAAATCCCTAAAGGACAAAGCTTTGGTCTAGTAGGCAATAATGGCGCAGGTAAAACCACATTTTTCAGTCTGCTTTTGGATTTAATCCAACCGACGACTGGCCACATTAAAAACAATGATGTTTTGGTACACGAAAGTGAAGACTGGAAACCATTTACGTCATCCTTTATAGATGAAAGTTTCCTTATAGGTTATTTGACGGCTGAAGAATATTTTTACTTCATTGGCGAATTACGAGGACAGAATAAAGCCGATGTGGATGCATTAGTCAGTCAATTTGAAGATTTTTTCCACGGAGAAATCCTCAATCAGAAAAAATACCTTCGCGATTTGAGTAAAGGTAACCAGAAAAAGGCTGGAATTGTAGGTGCGTTGATAGGGAATCCAGAAGTCATAATCCTAGACGAACCTTTTGCGAATTTAGATCCAACCACACAAATCCGACTCAAAAAAATCATAAAGGAATTAGCTGAAACAAGAGGTGTAACGGTTTTAATTTCAAGCCATGATTTGATGCATGTTACTGATGTTTGCGAACGTATTGTTGTTCTGGAGAAAGGAGAAGTCATAATGGATTTAGCGACAAGCGAAGCTACTTTACGAGAATTGGAAGCACATTTTGCGGGTTGAAATTCGAATAAAACAATAGAAATCCCTCAAGACTATTGGTTATTTGAGGGTTTTTTATGACCAAGACCTTCAGCGAAAAGTCCCCAATTTATCCTCGATTATTCAAAAAGATGTTTATTTTTACAGCATTGCATACTATTTATAACAGTTTTTAGTTATCTATAAACCAAATACAACCACGTTGAATACGTCTTCAAAAGCCATACTTCTGTTATTGGGCGCAACATTTGTGATCACAAGTTGTTCCCGAAAGAATGATACATTCATTAACAGGAATTTTCATGCGCTTGGAACTAAATATAACATTCTTTATAATGGAGAAATCGCATTAGAAAATGGTCGTAATACTGTAAATAATGCGTTTACTGATAATTACTGGGAATTGTTGCCAGTAGAAAGGATGCAGGTAGAGGAAGATGTTATGTTGCCTGGCCAATCAAAAAATGCCGATTTTGAACGTGCAGAAGACAAAGCGATTAAAGCAGTACAAAAACACGGAATGAATATCAATGGAAAAGAGCACAATCCTCAAATTGACGAAGCATATTTGTTATTGGGACAAGCACGTTACTTTGATCAAAGATTTGTTCCTGCGTTAGAAGCTTTCAACTACATTCTCTATAAATATCCAGCGAGTGATAAAATAAATACGTCCAAAGTTTGGCGTGAAAAAACAAACATTCGTTTAGAAAATAATGAATTGGCAATCAAAAATCTAAAACGCCTTCTCGATCAGGAGGTTTTAGACGACCAAGACTTGGCAGATGCAACTTCAAGTATGGCTCAAGCGTATATCAACATTCAAGCTAAAGACAGCGCCTTGACACAATTGGCAATTGCTGCCGAAGCAACCAATAAGAATATTGAGAAAGCCCGTTACAATTATATAAGAGGTCAACTCTATAATGAGTTTGGTTATAAAGACAGTGCTAATATTGCCTTCGACAAAGTCATCGATTTACATCGCAAAGTACCAAGAGCATATTATATCAATGCACATCTGGCAAAAGCAAGTAATTTTGATTTTGAAACTGGTGACCAAGTAGCATTTCTGGAATATTTAACGAACTTGGAAGAAGATAGAGAAAATAGACCATTTTTAGGAAAGATATATTATCGCATTGCTGAATTTCACAAACAGAATAAATCAGACTCCTTGGCGATAACCTATTATAATAAATCGCTTCGATCGCAATCTACAGATAAGCCACTTCGGGCATTGGATTATACGACACTTGGAGATATGAGTTTTGATCAATCTGAATATAAAACAGCTGGAGCTTACTACGATAGTACAATGAACAATATGGTTTTAAATAGTAAGCCATATAGAACCATTAAACGCAAACGTGAGAACCTCGAAGACGTTATTTATTATGAAGACATTGCACAGGTCAACGATAGTATTTTAAACCTGGCAAGTCTTTCAAAAGAGGATCAATTGGCACTATTCACTGATTATGCAAATGATTTAAAGGCAAAAGATGAAGAAGCTAAAGAAAAGGCCGAAGCAGCAAGTCGACTAAACACCGGTCTAACAACCGCCAATGATGTAGATAAAGGAATTCAAAGAAGCGATGCAGCAAACAACAAAGCGGGTGGCGGAAAACAGCAGTTCTATTTTTACAACCCTACAACAGTTGCTTATGGTAAAAATGAATTTGTAAAAATATGGGGAGACCGATCTCTAAAGGATAATTGGAGGCTTTCTGATTCTAGAATCAATTCTGGCAACACACAACGAAACAATTCTTTGTTTTCGGATGCTTCGGAAGACGAACGCTACGATCCAGAATTTTATGTCGCAAAAATTCCAACAGACCAAAAAGTATTGGACAGCTTGGCAAAGGAACGGAATTTTGCTTACTATCAGTTGGGATCTATTTATAAGGAAAAATTCAAGGAATATGTTCTGGCAAAAGATAAGTTGGAAAAATTACTGGATAACAACCCAGAAGAGCGATTGATACTTCCATCTAAATACAATTTGTATAAAATTTATCAGGAATTGAACATGAATTCTGAAGCAGAATTGGTAAAAAATGATATCATCACTAATTATTCAGATTCTCGTTATGCCGCAATTTTAAGTAATCCAGAATCCGGTTTGGCGAAGGATGAAAATAGTCCCGAAAGTTTGTACGAGAAACTTTTTGAAGATTATAACAATCAAAAATTCCAACAGGTCATAGACAAGGCTTCAAATTATGTCACACAATTTGAAGGATATCCGATAGTTCCAAAATTTGAAATTTTAAAAGCATCTGCAAAAGCACGATTATATGGTCTTAATGCATATAAGGAAAACATAAATTTTATTGCCTTAACTTATCCAAATTCACCAGAAGGAAAACGAGCACAAGAAATTATGCAAACTGAAATTCCAACGCTGGAGAAAAAGGAATTTGCTAGTGATGAGGAATCAAAAAAATTCAATGTAATTTATCAATTTGATAACAATTCTAACGAAGACATTGACGCGTTTATTAAGAAATTGGACGAAGAAATAAAGCAAATAAGATATTATGACATGTCCACATCTAAAGATATTTATGACAGAAACACAACATTCGTGGTTGTGCATGGACTAAAAAGCATCCAAGGAGCGCAAGGCTTTGCTGATTTATTAAGAGAAAGAAAATCTAAAATAACCAGATCTTATATTGCAATTTCATCAGATAATTATGAAATTGTTCAAATGTACAAGAACCTAAACGATTATTTAGCAATACAATAACCTAATCAGACCTATGTTTTCAGGCTCAAAAAAAGAACAAATGGCAACAGACGTAACGCAACAGAATGCGATCGCAAAAGGATCTACCATCACAGGAGATATCGTCAGCGATGGCGATTTTAGAATAGAAGGCACCATTCAAGGAAATGTCAAAACCCCAGGCAAAGTAGTCATTGGCAGAACAGGAATTATTAAAGGGACACTTACAAGCGCTAACGCTGATATTGAAGGTAAGTTTTCTGGTAAATTGATACTTACAGATACATTGACCCTCAAGTCCACTGCCTATGTGGAAGGCGAAGTAGAGGTCGCAAAATTGGCTGTAGAACCAGGGGCAACTTTTAATGCCACATGTGCAATGAAGGGGGCTATTAAAGAATTAGGTAATGGAGCACAAAGATCACCACAGCAACAAGAGCGAAAAGAAGGACAATCAGCTTAATTCTTACGCAAAGTATTCGGGCATCGTAATACAAATGATAGCAGTGATCGGCATTGGCACTTACATTGGAGTTAAACTCGACGAAAAGTTTCCCAACGAGCATAATTTATACACAATAGGCTTGTCTTTGGCTTCTGTAATCGGATCAATGGTTTTGGCAATACGCCAAATCATCTCCAATTCAAAAGAGGATGAATAATATGAACGAACAATTTAAGTCGAGACAACTTGCCTTTTTACTACAAAATATACTTTTTTCATTAGTTCTATTTGGACTCCATTTTTATTTAGCTTCTTATTTAGCTATAGACGTTGATTTCTTTTTCCCATTATGGCAAATTTACCTTTTCCATTTTGTGATAACAACAGCGCTTTATACAGTTATCAACTTCAAATATTCCAATGGTAAAACGGACATATTCAACACTTTTATGGTTATAACCTTCCTTAAAATGACCTTTGCCATTCTGTTTTTGTTGCCGCTTTTATTGTCTGATTTTGAAAACAAGCAACCCGATGTATTCAACTTTTTTATACCTTATTTCCTATACCTATTTTTTGAGGTGTATTCGGTGACGCGGTTTTTGCAAAAGAAGTCTTAAGAATCGTTCGTTTAATATTGATAAAAAAAGTGTTTGCGAATTAAGTTATTGTACGTACATTTGCACGGAATTTAAAGCAAGGTATTTTTAAGCAATACGGAATGACATTAAACACCTTTAGAAACGTCCTTTTTTCAGCTCTTTTCATGGTAATTTCCACAATGGGATTTGCAAATGAGGACACTGAAAATCCAGAAAACGAAAAGTTCGATGCCAAGGAAATGATTTTGCACCACGTAAAGGATGCACATGAGTTTCACATCATGGACATTAATGACAAGCCTGTTAGCATTCCATTGCCTATCATTCTTTATACGGATAATGGTCTGGTAACATTTATGTCATCGGAGTTCCATCATGATGATTCTGGTCAGCATATTGTTGAGAAAAACGGTATGAAATTTGTAAAACTTCACGAAAAAATATACCAATTGGATGGTGATGCCGAAGCGGTTGCTTTTGACGAAGAACACCATCCAACGAACGCTTCAAAACCTTACGATTTATCTATTACACGAAACGTCTTTATGATGTGGGTGTCTGTATTTGTTTTGTTGCTTATATTTGTAACAGCGGCTAGATCTTACAGAAAGTCGGAGGATAACATGCCAAAAGGGGTTGCAGGTTTTATTGAGCCATTGGTGGTATTTGTGAGAGATGAGATTGCAAAACCAATGATTGGCGAACATAGGTACAAAAAATACATGCCGTACTTATTGACGATATTTTTCTTTATATGGATCAATAATATTTTTGGTTTGATACCAATATTCAATGGCGCTAACGTAAGTGGAAATATCGCCTTTACTTTTACCTTGGCATTATTTACTTTTATCATCACGACTTTAGTTGGAAACAAAAATTACTGGAAACACATTTTCTGGATGCCAGGGGTGCCTGTGCCAATGAAAATTTTCTTAATGCCTATTGAAATCATAGGAATGTTCGTAAAACCTATTTCATTGATGATTCGTTTGTTCGCTAACATTACGGCAGGACACGTCATTATTTTGGCATTGATGTCGTTGATATTCGTATTCAAATCTGTTGCTATTGCACCAGTTTCTATAGCATTTTCATTGTTCATTACGGTCATCGAAATTATCGTTACGGCAATACAAGCATATATATTTACAATTTTGTCAGCCTTATATTTTGGTATGGCAACTGAAGAAGAGCATCATTAATTAATTTAAATTTTATAACTATGACTATTACTGGAATTGCAGCTATTGGAGCTGGTTTAGCAGCTATTGGAGCTGGAGTTGGTATTGGTAGAATCGGTGGATCAGCTATGGAAGCTATGGCGCGTCAACCAGAAATGCACGGAAAAATTCAAACCTCTGCATTGATTTTAGCAGCCTTCGTTGAGGCGGTAGCACTTTTTGGTGTTGTTGTTGCTTTCTTGCAAGGATAATCCAAAGAAAAGTACATTATATACAGAAGTAACGGTTGGTTGCTTCTGTATATAAAATTTTAAATTAATTAGAAATACACATATAAATGGAATTAGTAACCCCTGGATTTGGACTTGTAGTTTGGACAATTATTACATTCTTGTTTTTACTTTTCATATTGAGAAAGTTTGCATGGAAACCTATTCTTGGAGCTGTTGAAGAACGTGAAGATGGAATTAAGAGTGCCTTGGCATCTGCTGAAAGTGCGCGCAAGGAAATGCAAAATTTGAAGGCTGACAATGAGCGTATCTTAAACGAAGCACGTGCAGAAAGAGAAGCTATGTTGAAAGATGCTCGCGATATCAAAGCAAAAATGATTGCAGACGCCAAGGATGAAGCACAATCACAAGCCAATAAAATGATCGAACAAGCACAGACAGCTATCGAAAGCGAAAAGAAAGCAGCTATGGCGGAATTGAGAAATCAAGTCGCAAGTTTATCTATCGATATTGCTGAAAAAGTAGTTCGTCAGGAATTATCTAACAAAGACAAGCAACTACAGTTGGTGGAGTCAATGTTAAGTGATGCAAAATTGAATTAATAAGGAATATAAATTATAAGACATAACGTCTAGAATCTAGCGTCTAATGTCCAATGTCTAAAATATGGCACAAACAAGAGCAGCAATACGATATGCAAAGGCAGTTTTGGATTTGGCTAAAGATCAGAAGTCGGCAGTAACTGTCAATAATGATATGAAGTCAGTTGCAAATGCGATTGAAGGAAGTAAAGAATTGAAAGATATGCTGTACAGTCCTGTGGTGCCAACTGCAACCAAGAAATCAGCTCTGTTAGCAGTTTTTAAAGACCTGAATAAATTAAGCGTTAACCTAATCGATACCTTAATTGAAAATAAGCGTATCAATATTTTAGGTGATGTCGCTGAGCAATATAATAAGTTGTTTGATGATGAACAAGGCACGCAAATTGCGAAAGTGACTACTGCAGTTCCTTTGAGTGACGAATTGAAGAAATTGGTACTTATGAAAGCCAAGGAATTAACTGGAAAGGATTCTGAAATTAATAATGTAATTGATGAGAGCGTTATTGGAGGTTTTATCCTTCGTGTCGGCGACCTTCAATACGATGCGAGTATTGCAAATAAATTAAGTAAACTAAAAAGAGAATTTACATTAAACTAAAGAGTTGGAAATAGAGGCTTATCCTCTAATAGCTAACCTCTAATATCTTATAAAAAATGGCAGAAGTAAAACCAGCTGAAATATCAGCAATCTTAAAGCAACAATTGTCAGGGTTTGAAGCAAGCGCTTCATTAGACGAAGTAGGAACAGTATTGACTGTTGGAGATGGTATTGCACGTGTTTACGGACTTTCGAACGTTCAATATGGTGAGTTGGTAGAATTCACAGGTGGACTTGAAGGTATCGTATTGAATCTTGAAGAAGATAACGTAGGTGTTGTATTGTTAGGGCCTTCAAAAGGAATTAGCGAAGGATCTACGGTAAAACGTACAGAACGAATTGCATCCTTAAAGGTTGGTGAAGAGATTGTTGGGCGTGTTGTGGATGCTTTGGGTAATCCAATCGATGGTAAAGGCCCAATTGGCGGAAAATTATATGAAATGCCATTGGAGCGTAAGGCACCAGGTGTTATCTATCGTCAACCAGTAACCGAGCCATTACAGACAGGTATCAAAGCGATTGATGCGATGATTCCAGTGGGTAGAGGACAACGTGAGTTGGTCATTGGTGACCGTCAAACAGGTAAAACAGCGGTTTGTATTGATACCATTATCAATCAAAAAGAATTTTATGATGCGGGAGAGCCTGTATATTGTATATATGTGGCAATCGGTCAAAAAGCATCAACAGTTGCCTTGATTGCAAAAAATTTAGAGGAAAAAGGTGCTATGGCATATACAACAATCGTTGCGGCCAATGCATCAGACCCTGCGGCCATGCAAGTGTATGCACCTTTTGCAGGAGCTTCCATTGGCGAATATTTTAGAGATACTGGTCGTCCAGCATTGATTATATTTGATGATTTATCAAAACAAGCCGTAGCATACCGTGAGATTTCATTATTGTTACGTCGTCCACCGGGGCGTGAGGCGTATCCAGGTGACGTTTTTTACCTTCACTCCCGTTTATTGGAGCGTTCTGCAAAAATCATCGACAATGATGAAATTGCAAAAAACATGAACGATTTGCCAGACGTCTTAAAGCCTATCGTAAAAGGTGGTGGTTCATTAACGGCATTGCCAATTATCGAAACACAAGCAGGTGACGTATCGGCCTATATCCCAACAAACGTAATTTCGATTACGGATGGTCAGATTTTCTTGGATGGTGACTTGTTTAACTCTGGTGTTCGTCCAGCGATTAACGTAGGTATTTCGGTATCTCGTGTTGGTGGTAACGCACAGATTAAGTCAATGAAAAAGGTTGCAGGTACTTTAAAATTAGATCAAGCACAATATCGAGAGTTGGAAGCTTTTGCGAAGTTCGGTTCTGACCTTGATGCGTCTACAATGAATGTTATCGAAAAAGGGAAACGCAACGTTGAAATTCTGAAACAAGCACAAAATGATCCTTATCCTGTAGAAGACCAGATAGCAATTATCTATGCTGGTTCTAAAAACTTATTAAGAGATGTGCCAGTTGAAAAAGTAAAAGAATTCGAAAGAGACTATTTAGAATTCTTGAAAGCAAAACACAGCGATACGTTGGCTACCTTAAAAGCTGGAAAATTAACTGATGAGGTTACAGACACATTAATGGCTGTAGCGAAAGAATTATCAGCGAAGTATAGAAAATAGTACAGAGTATCGAGGAATAAAACTGAAAGTGAGAACTTTCGAATGTTATTTAAAGGTCAAATATTAGAAAGGTATGGTTTGTTAGTCTCAGTACTAACCTCTCAATACTTAATACTAACAAAAAATGGCAAACTTAAAAGAAATACGTAACAGAATAGCATCGGTATCGTCAACGATGCAGATTACCAGTGCCATGAAAATGGTGTCTGCTGCCAAATTGAAGAAAGCGCAAGATGCAATTACCGCAATGCGCCCATATTCAGATAAGTTGACTGAACTTTTACAAGGTTTAAGTGCGACCATGGATGCAGATTCTGGAAGCAAATTTGCTGAACAACGTGTAGTTAATAAAGTTTTGATTGTAGCAATCACTTCAAATAGAGGTTTAGCTGGTGCCTTTAATTCAAATATTATCAAAAAAGTTAATACTTTGGTGAACACTACTTATTCCGATCAAGATGTCTTTTATGTTACAATTGGTAAAAAAGCAAATGATGCGTTTAAGAAATCAAATAAAGTAATCGCGAATAAAAGCACAGTTTATGATGATTTAACGTTTGAAAATGTAGCAGAGATTGCTGAAATGCTAATGAATCAATTCCTAATCCATAAAGCAGATAAAATCGTATTAGTTTACAATAAGTTCAAAAATGCGGCAACACAGGAAATTATGAATGAACAATTTTTACCGATTGTTCCGGTTCAGGATGAAGTCAATGTGAATTTAGATTATATTTTCGAGCCTTCAAAAGTTGAAATCGTTGAGCAATTGATACCTAAATCGTTGAAGACACAATTATATAAAGCAATTAGAGACTCCTTTGCAAGTGAACATGGTGCACGTATGACCGCAATGCATAAAGCAACTGATAACGCAACCGAACTTCGTGACCAATTAAAATTGACTTATAACAAAGCACGTCAAGCGTCCATTACTAACGAGATATTGGAAATTGTTGGTGGTGCAGAAGCTTTGAATAACTAATTCGGAGGCTTTCCGATTATCAACTTATATACTAAACCTTACTTTTTTAAGTAAGGTTTTTTTATGTTTAATTCTTTCGTCAGTCTTTATTTGGGCACATTAAGCCTAAAACAAACGGCTAAATCGGATGAAATATAACATAAATCCGACCAAATACGTGTTCTACGTCGAAAAAGTACATATTTTAAATTGCTGATTCAATTATTTGTCTATATTTACAGTCCAAATCTTAATAAAAATATCCGATGAACCTACTAAAAAAGGCGATGAACGCCGTATTTTTCGCTGTAATTATTACTAGTACATTTCAGTGTACAACGCCTAAAGTGGCGGTAGCTCCAAAAGAAACGCCAGAACTCATATTAAAAAAACCTGTTATTTTTCAAGAATGGTATGCAGGCATCAATGTTGGTGGAACAGGCATTAACATGTTTATTTCTAAATTCGATACTGATCGAAATATTGAAGTCGACAGTGTTTATTTCAGAAATATGAAAGGTAAGCTTGTCAATATTGACAATATGTATTCCGTTGTTTTAAAAAACGATTCACCGTATTACGAACCTAATCCTTCCAATGCAAAGACAAATCCGTTTAATCTAACTCCAAATGAGTGCATAATACGATATACCGAAAACGGTAAAGTCAATTATGGAAAAACAGCAAGCATTATCGAGAAAGCAGGTACTTACTATGAGAATGGTCCACCATCAATCTATGAAAGAGCTCCTTCTGCAATCATTGCCACTACTGAAGAAGATTAAACCCCGAAATATTCATTTATAAAGTCTTATTTTTTAATAAGACTTTTTTTATGGAATGAAGTTTGATTCATTACCTTTAATGATTAATGCAATCGTTATGAAACCTTTTAAGAGCATGTCAATAATTATCACCCTGATGTCTTTTTTTACAAGTTGTTCGTCGGCCCAAAAATTGAAAGATAAAGCTCCAGTAAGTCATGATCAGGTCTATAGTCAAGAATGGGTCTCTGGACTTAAAGAAGTGGGATCTGGGATTAATCTATTCATTCCTTTCGCTAAAGAGATGCCTGAACATATTCAGTTGGATTCTGTTTATTTTAGAGGGAAAAGTGTTCAGTTAGAAAAGATAGCTGGTGAAAATACACTGTACGTTGGAAGGTTTACGACCGAATTCAACCAAAAGCAAGACATTGTGATGAGTAATGATCCCAATGAAGAATATGGCAATCAAGCCCCAATACTGAAGAAAAAGTTTCCGTTCGATTTAAAGGATTCCGAATGTGTCGTCAGTTACCAAGATGGAAGTAAGACCCATTATTTCAAAATCGAAAATATTATTGAAAAGCAGCCACAGTATTATCCGAGTGCGCCAATACGACAATAGAATAAAAAACTTCCAAAAAATACTTCCGAAGCCTCAAAATTGTTTAACTCTATAAGATTGCATACATTTAGCATCAGATTAATCAATCATTTTGAGCGGATTTAAAAAGCTTTTTAAGCAAACATTCATATATGGTTTAGCCACTGTATTACCCCGAATGTTGAGCTTTATTCTTGTGCCTCTTTATACGACCAAAGGCGTCCTATCTTCTGTTGCAGAATATGGAAAGATATCCATCATTTTCTCTTGGTTTGTAATTTTCAATGTCATATTGGCTTATGGAATGGAAACGGCATTTTTTCGTTATTTCAATAAGGAAGATGATAAAAACAAAGTTATTGGCACCTCTGCCATAGCTTTAATAATTTCTTCATTCGGGTTTGTCGTTTTAGCGTTTTTGTTTAAGGATAATATTGCAGCGATCACAGATATAAAGACCGAATATATCTCATTGGTCATTTGGATATTGTTGCTTGATGCTTTGGTCATCATTCCATTCGCATGGCTTCGTGCCAAAGGGAAATCGATGATGTATGCTATTGTCAAAATCCTTAATGTGGTCATGAATTTGGGATTGAATGTGTTCTTTTTACTCTATCTAAAGAAATTGGCACTAGAAAACGCATTCATGGAATCCATTTACATTCCAAATTTTGAAATCAATTATATTTTCATTTCGAATCTTGTTGCAAGTGCTGTAACGCTGCTCATCATGCTTTATTTTTATTTCAAAATCAAATACATTTTCGATTCTGAATTATTTAAAAGGATGATGCGTTATGCCATACCAGTATTGATTGCAGGCATTGCGTTTTCCATCAATGAAACATTTGATAGAATTCTTTTAGATTATTTATTGCCTCCGGATGTGGCTGAAACCAAAGTCGGAATGTATTCGGCATGCTATAAGATAGCCGTTTTCATGACCCTTTTCGCAACGGCATTTAGGCTTGGAATTGAACCCTATTTTTTTAGCCATGCAAAAACAGAAAATCCACAAAAAAATTATGCGCGTATATTAGAATTTTTTGTGGCTTTCGGGTCTATAGTGGTACTTACGGTAGTTGTGTTTGCTGATATTCTTAAGCCTTATATCGTTAGAGATCCCGCTTATTGGGAAGCAATGTGGATAGTCCCTTTCATACTAATTGCGAACTTTTGTCTAGGAATTTATCACAATCTTTCTGTATGGTATAAGATTACGGATAGAACCAAGTTTGGCGCTTATATTTCAGTCTTTGGGGCCATACTAACACTTACTATTAATTTTTGGTTGATTCCAATTATTGGATACAAAGGGTCAGCAATTGCCACCTTGGTTGCTTATGCTTGCATGATGACTGCGTCTTACTATTATGGCCAAAAATACTATCCCATACCTTATAATTTAAAAAAAATGAGCTTGTATCTATTGATTTCATCAGCATTTTCGGTAATTTCGTTTTATGTTTATCGAGATTATTTTTTAATAGGAATTGCGCTATTGATTCTTTATTTAATGATAGTTTTCACGCTCGAAAAAAATCATTTGAAACAATTATTAAAAACAAAATAATGCATACTTGTCATGACTAACAATATCCTCATGATTAACAGGTATAATGAGCAAAAAATACATAGATGAATATCAAAATCATAAATAAATCAACACACGAATTACCTCATTATGAAACAGTCGCTTCGGCTGGAATGGATTTACGAGCTAATTTATCAGAAGCTAGAGTTTTAAAACCTTTGGAGCGCAGTATTGTAGGCACAGGTTTGTTTATTGAGTTACCTGTAGGTTATGAGGCACAAGTTCGACCACGGAGTGGTTTGGCGGCCAAAAAAGGCATCACAGTTCTTAATGCGCCAGGCACCATTGATGCTGATTACAGAGGAGAAATAGGAGTCATTTTGGTAAATTTATCGAATGAAGAATTCACCATAAATAATGGTGAGCGTATTGCTCAACTTGTAATTTCGAAACACGAAAGAGCCGAATGGGTAAAAGTGGAAGAATTAACCGGCACCTTACGAGGAGAAGGTGGATTTGGAAGTACCGGAACCAAGTAATTAGTGAATTAAGATTAAAAAATCATGGCAGATTAAAAGTTTAACCAATAAAAGACACCTGCTTCAGTAGGCATTCATTATGAAAATAATCGTACCGATGGCAGGTCGAGGATCTCGACTTCGACCACACACTCTAACAGTTCCTAAACCATTAATTCCAGTTGCTGGACAACCTATTGTTCATCGATTGGTTAAAGATATTGCCAAAGTATTAGGCCAGCCAATAAATGAGATTGCCTTTATTTTAGGGGATCCTGCATTTTTTGGAAATGAGGTCGTTGAAAGTTTGACCAAACTAGCAGAAGATTTAGGATCGAAAGCATCTATTTACCGACAAGATCAACCTTTGGGGACAGGGCATGCCATTATGTGCGCTAAAGAATCACTTTCTGGACCAGCTGTTATTGCTTATGCTGACACTTTAATTCGTGCTGACTTCAAACTTGACTCTGAATCTGATGGGGTCATTTGGGTAAAAAAAGTAAATCAACCAGAAGCCTATGGTGTTGTAAAACTGAATATCGATGACGAAATTGTTGAGTTAGTTGAAAAACCAAAAGAATTTGTTAGTGATTTAGCAGTTATCGGAATATACTACTTTAAAGATGTTGGCGTTCTCAAACAAGAACTTCAACATGTATTGGATCATAATATAGTTAATAGCGGTGAATATCAAATTAATGACGGAATTAAGCGTATGATGGCAAATGGAAAAATCTTTAAGGCAGGCGAAGTAGATGAATGGATGGACTGTGGCAATAAGGCCGTAACAGTTGAGACAAATACACGAATGTTAGGGTTTTTACAGAAGGATGGGGATGAGCAAATGATAGATCCCTCTGTTCAATTAAAAAACTCAAAAATTATACAGCCCTGCTATATAGGTGAAAATGTTGTTTTAAATAATTCAACAGTCGGACCAAACGTATCCATTGGAAATGATTGCACACTCAATCAAGTTTTTGTTAAAAACAGCCTAATTCAAAGCCATAACATTATTAAAAACGCTAATTTGGACCAAGCAATGATTGGCAACCATGTGAAGTATAACGGTGATTTTAAAACTATTAGTATAGGCGATTATTCCGTTTTGGAATAAATTTTATAGCTAGATAGATAGCAATGTAAATAGAATAAATGTCACGAATATATTGGAATAGTTTTTGAAACGCATCCATATTTGTAGTGAAAGTAAATGAAACAAACACTAAAAATAATAATTCTGACTCTTGGATTGATGTTCATTCCACAGATGAACTATGCCCAAGTTGATTTCAACAAAAAACCGAATGACGATTTAGGTGATGTAGAAGATATGTTTCAAGAAAATTTCTTTGAGGCCTTAAAGCAAAATGGAATAGAAAATTATCAGAGAGCGGTGGATGCATTGCTAAAATGTGAAAAGCTCGACAGCTCAAAAACAATCATATATTACGAATTAGGCAAAAATTATACTGCCCTCAAAAATTATGGAGCAGCGGAAGATGTTCTTAAAAAAGCGGTTTCAAGAGAACCTGAAAACGAATGGTATCTTGACCAATTATATGAAGTTTATAACCTTCAGGGAGATACAGATAAGGCAGTAAAAACAGTAAAGCAATTAGTAAAGTACCATCCTGATTATCGTCAGGATTTGGCCGAGTTGTATATTAAATCCAAAGACTATAAAGACGCCTTGAAAATTCTAGATCAACTCGATAAAGAATTTGGTATCAATCCGGATAGAGATGCCCTTCGTAATCAAATCTACAATATTACAGGACGCGATGAGGACAGAATCGAAAATCTCGAAGAACGGGTTAAATCAAATCCCGAAAATGAAGACGCCTATTTAAGACTAATTTATCGTTACAGCGAAACCGGGAATACCAAAAAGGCCTTTGATACCGCTAAAAATTTGTTAAAAATGCATCCCGAGTCTAAACTTGTGCATTTGGCATTGTACAAATTCTATTTAGACAACAACGAAACTCAAAAAGCGATTGAATCGATGAAAATTTCGCTTAATGCACCAGAAATCTCACCCGAATCAAAAGCAAAAGTATTTAATGATTTTGTCAATTTTGTAGCTAAAAATCCTGACTATGAAAAAGACTTAATTGAAATGACAACTTTAGTTGGAACAGAAAAAAGCACCAAGACCTTGACTGAATTGGGCCAATATTATCTTAAGTTAGAAGACAAATCAAAAGCGCTTCATTACTTTGAAGACGCCCTCATAAAAGAACCAAAAAACTTTGCAATCATTAAAGACGTGTTATTGCTTCAACTCGATCTTAATATGGATGAGAAAGCGGCTAAAAACAGTCAAGAAGCATTGGAATTATTTCCTGCACAGCCCATTTTATATTTGATTAATGGCGTGGCAAACAACAAACTGAAACAGCCAAAAAAAGCTATTGAAAAGCTGGAAGCTGGATTGGATTATGTCATTGAAGACACTAAAATGGAAGCTGACTTTTACACTCAATTGAGCACTGCATATAAACTCAACAATAATATTCCCAAATCTCAAGCGTTTGCTAAAAAGGCAGAAGCGTTAACCAAACAGCAACAATGAGCCAATACAAATATTTGTTTTTGATACTAATAATTGGCACTTGCTTTGGTTGTCGATCTGCCAAAAGTTTGACAGCAATTGGCACTGTAAAAGAAAATGTGCCTGCTAAACAGATCATTAAGGAGAATCAAAAACAAACCGCTGACTTCAAAACGCTCCAAGCCAAAGTGAAAATAGACTACATAGATGGGAGTAAATCAAATGGAGTATCCGTCAATTTACGAATCGAAAAGGATAAGATAATTTGGTTAAGTGCGCCTTTAGGCGTTGCCAGAGTGATGATTACTCCAGAAAAAGTGAAGTATTATAACAAACTAGAGAACGAATATTTTGATGGTGATTATTCCTTATTATCAGAATTGTTAGGAATTGAATTGGATTTTAAAAAAGTCCAAAATTTATTATTGGGTGAAACGCTTTTCAGCTTGTCAAATGAAATCTATTTGGCTTCAAATAATGAAGTGTCGTATGTTTTACAGCCAGAGAATCAAAAGGCGCTTTTAGAAATTTTCTATCTCTTTAATCCAGGCCATTATAAATTAGACTCTCAACAACTTTCACAATCCCTGCAAAAACGCTTTCTGCAAGTGGACTACAAAACCTATCAATTGGTAAGCAAGGAAATCATACCGGAAATCATTAATATCGTTGCAGTGGAGGCCAACTCTGAAATGAAAATTGATTTGGAGTATAAATCAGTTAGCCTTGATGAAGACATTCGATTTCCCTTTGAAATACCTTCAGGATATAAAGAAATTCAATTGAGATGAAGTTACACCAATCTACCAAAATATTTTTCATAGTGCTGATGTTATTAAGTACATCAGCGTTGCAGGCACAAAGTAAAAAACAACAAGAACTGGAGGCTCGCAGGCAAGAAATATTGAAGGAGATTCAACAAATCAATACCTTACTTTTTAGCAACAAGAAGAAGGAGAAATCGGTAATTTCTATTGTTGAAGACCTAAATAATAAGGTTAGAGTGCGCCAAAATTTGATTAAAATCACGAATGATCAGGCTAATTTATTGACGCGAGAAATTAACAATAATCAAAAAGAAATTTCAAGTTTAAGGGATCAGCTAAAAGAACTGAAAGAAGATTATGCCGCAATGGTTGTAAAATCTTATAAAAGTAAATCTGAACAAAGTAGAGTAATGTTTTTGTTGTCTTCAGATAATTTTCAGCAAGCCTACAAACGTTTGCAATATATTAAGCAATACACCAAATATCAGGAACAGCAAGGTAAAGAGATAAAAACCAAAACAGAAAAGCTTCAGGAGTTGAATACGTCATTGTTACAGCAAAAAAAAGACAAGGAAAAGCTCATAGAAGAAAATCGAATTGCCAAAAGACAACTTGAAGAAGATGTCAAAGAACAAAAAGAGCTAGTTGCATCGATTCGAAAGAATTTAAATAATTATACGTCGCAAATTAAATCAAAACAGCAAGAAGCAGATAGAATCGATCGTGAAATTGAACGTTTAATTAAGGAGGCTATCGCTGAAGCTAATAGAAATGCCAACAAATCAAACTCTACCGCGACTAAATCATCATCGGGCTTTGCACTGACTCCAGAAGCAAAAGCCTTGGCGGCAAATTTCGAAGCAAACAAAGGAAAACTCTCCTGGCCTGTTGAAAAAGGTGTCGTCAAAACACGTTATGGTACACAGCCATCTCCAATTGACCCTTCCATTAGCATTCAGAGTAATGGTGTTAGGATTGCCACTGAAGAAGGTTCAAAAGTACGAGCAGTTTTTCAAGGAACAGTCACCGCCGTTATTGCAAGCAAAACAGGGAATCCTACAGTTTTGATCCAGCATGGTAATTACTTTACGGCTTATAAAAACCTATCTAAAGTGTATGTCAAAAAAGGTGATAAAGTCGATACCAAACAATTTATAGGAGAAGTATTTACTAGTTCTGGGGACAAAGAAACAATCTTAAGCTTCAGTATTTTTAAAGTGGTATCTAGTTCATCTCAAACACAAGATCCTGCAGGCTGGATTTATAAGATGTAAAAAATTCCTGCGCAGGCAGGAATCTAATCAAGTTTTCCGAAAATATTTTACTGAACTGATAATTTAACTTAAAAACAATGCCTTCAATTCAGTCGCCTCATTTGGCTTCATTTTGCCGGCCAACACTAAACTCATTTGTCTACGACGTAAGGCTGCGACAAAACGCTCTTTTTCTAAATCGGTTTCAGGCATTAATTCTGGCACTTCCACCGGACTTCCTGATTCGTCGACTGCCACAAAAGTATAGATCGCCTCATTAGCTTTCGTTCTTGATCCCGATTCACGATCTTCAATCCAAACATCCATAAACACTTCCATTGAGGACTTAAAAGCTCTTGAAACTTTGGCTTCGATCGTAACCACACTTCCCAAAGGGATAGAATGATTAAATGCGACATGGTTCACTGAAGCAGTAACCGCAATGCGTCGTGAATGACGTCTCGCCGTAATACTGGCGGCTCTATCCATGCGAGCCAATAATTCGCCTCCAAATAGATTGTTGATAGGGTTGGTTTCACTTGGCAATACCAAGTCGGTCATTATGGTTTTAGATTGTTCAGGAGTTTTTGCTTGCATGAGTCATTCATTAATGATGTGCAAATATAAGATGAATTACGATTTAGGAATAATGATTTATGATTTTGTGCTGATGAAATATGAAAGGGAATAATTTAGAATCTGTAAAAAAACTTCGTACTTCTAAAATCGTACTTCGTAAATCTATTTCAATTCCTTTACCATCAACCAAGCAGCAGGATTATGCTCACGACGAATTTGACGCAGTGCCTTCAAAGCTTCATCAGAATTCTGATAGCTGGCATATACTACTTCATGAAGGCCATACTTGTTGACACCAATCATTCGAGCCTTGTAACCTAGTTCAGTCAGTTGCTCAACTTTTTTGGCGGAATTATCCTCCACTCGATAAGCGCCAGCAACAATATGATATTTGCCAGTTTGTTTATCAACGTTCAATGTAGCGGCAGGCAGTGGATTTTCTATAATGAAAGTTGCTTCCTGAACTCTAGCATCAAGCTGTGTATTTGCTTCTTCTTGTGCCAATTGATTGTGCTGCTCAATTTCGTTGATAAAATAATTGGATGCTACAAAACCACCAACTGTCAATGCAATTAGGGCAACAGCAGCATATTTTAAGAAAGGGCGTGCTGTTTTACGTTTTTCTGGTGTAATGGATATTGGTACTACTTTCTCAATGGCCTCAACCTCTTCCTTGTAAACTTCTCTAGTTACAATAGCAGATGTGAACTGTGACAATCCGAAAGAATCAGTCAAATAATTGACATGATAAGAAGGCGCAAAAATAATTTTACCTTCACTGTTCAACATTAATTCACCAATATTTTGAAACGCCAAAGTTTCACCTTGTACTAAATAGGATTTAATGGATTTGACGTGCTTATTAATCTTTTGAAGTGCAACTTCATAAGGTATTTTTTCAATTTCAGTAATATAACTTGCTAGTAAACCGTCGTTATGTTGTAGCTGTTCATTAAAGGACAAAACCTTTTTTGGCGGATAAAAAGCATGTGTCGATTCATGGACTTTCGCTGAAACTCGACTAGTCAAAAAAGCACCAAATTCTGGGATTGTTACACAATCGTAACGGTATAATAAATCGCTAATGTAGTTTTCTAAATGCATCGAAACAAAGTTAAAAATTTTTGTTGCGGAATGAAATTTAAGCCTTACTATTTATTAACATTGTACTGAATTTCCTGTTGATATTTAAAATCAATACCATACAATGACAGAAACTGATTTATTACATCTTTTAGCGCTTCAGAATGTGGCCAAAATTGGTGATATCACGGCAAAAAAACTCATCAGTCATTGCGGTTCTGCCGAAGGAATCTTTAAAGAAAAACGTAAAAATCTGCTCACGATTGATGGTATTGGAACTACATCCATTAGTGATTTATTTGGCAAATATCATTTTGAAGCCGCAGAAAAGGAGCTTAAATTCATTAAAGAAAATGATGTTGAATGTTTTTATTTCATGGACGGAAATTATCCTGAAAAACTAAAACATTGTATCGATGGACCTATCTTGTTATTTCAAACGGGAAACATTGATTTAAAAAAGCAGCGCATCATCAGCATTGTTGGCACCCGTAAAATAACAACTTATGGCGTTGCTTTTTGTGAACAGTTGGTTGATCAGTTGGCAGTGTTTAATCCTGTAATAGTTTCTGGTTTTGCGTATGGAACAGATATTACGGCTCAAAAAGCTGCACTGAAACTTAATTTGCAAACAATCGGTTGTCTGGCCCATGGACTGAATCAAATATATCCGAGTGTTCATAAAAAATACGCGGCAGATATTGAAAGAAATGGAGGTTTTATGACCGACTTTTGGAGTAACTCCAATCCTGATAGGGAGAATTTCCTCAAGCGGAATCGTATTATCGCAGGTTTGAGTGAAGCGACTATTGTTATTGAGTCTGCGGAAAAAGGCGGAAGTTTAGTAACTGCCGATATTGCGAATTCTTATAATCGGGATGTGTTTGCTGTACCAGGAAGAATAACAGATAGCCAAAGTATGGGATGTAATAATCTCATCAAATTTCAAAAAGCACATGTGCTATCTAATCCTATGGATATTCCTTATATTTTAAACTGGGAATTAGGTGAAAAGAAAAAACAAAGTATTCAAAAACAGTTATTTGTAGAATTAGACGAACAGGAAAAAGTTATATATAATTACCTTAAAACAAATGAAAAACAATCATTGGATATGATTGCGATTGAATGTCAAATGCCAATTTTTAAGGTCGCTGGAATTCTTTTGAACATGGAATTAAAAGGTGTAATCAGACCTTTACCAGGTAAATTGTTTGAGGTGATCTAATGCAAACTTTGCGAGGATCTCACTCATATCCCACTTTTCTTCTCACTCTTTTTAAGACTTCATTTGCCACATACCTAGCTTTCTCAACACCGATAAATAAAGCCGAATCTATTTCGTCGACATTATTCATATAGTGGTGGTAAAGTTCTCTCTGTTTAGCAAATTTTTCAATAATCAATTCAAATAAGGCTTGTTTAGCATGACCATAACCATAGCCACCTTTTTCGTAATTGGCTTTCATCTTTTTTACATCTTCATCCGAAGCCAATAGGCTGTATAAAGCAAAGCAATTACAAGTTTTCCAGTCTTTTGGGTCTTCTAGTGGTGTACTATCGGTCTGTATCGATAAAATTTGTTTGCGTAATTGTTTGTCATTTAAGAAGATGTCAATTATATTACCTTTACTCTTACTCATCTTTTCTC
>JAGXIE010000115.1 GCA_024635765.1 Flavobacteriaceae bacterium
TCCATGGCAGGGATAGCCAGACATCTATATACTCATTGAATTTCATCTTGCCTTCAACGAAGAGATGAATTGCAGACGATTGTATTTCAGTTCTTGGAATGATGAGCTCTCCATTTATAATTTCAAATGTTTGAACAATAGGTCTAAATTGTAGATTCTTAAAGCGTTCGTCTTTCATCAAAATGGAATTATCCATGATAGGTTTATAATTGAATAACTCTAAACTATCAAGTTCTATATGGAGCGAGCCATTTAGAGAATCCATATTCAATTTACCGTCATTAGCTAGCGTGCCAGTTGCCTTCATATTGTAATTGAGATTGCCTTCAACTTTTTCGGTTTGTCTTAAATCCTTGTTATTAAAATAATCGAATCTGGAGACAAGTTCATGAATGTTGATGTCTGTTGCCCGCATATCAATACTTACTGGCATATTGCTATCATTCTTTAGTCCAACATCTACATTCATTGTTATGGAGCCGCCATAAAAATCAAGTTGAGTATCTTCAATTTTAAATATACCTTGATTATCGAACAAAAGTTTTAATCCAAAATCGGTTAAATTAAAATCTTTGTGCCGCAAGGTGTCGAGTTTAATGCCTATAGTTGGGTAGAAGGAGCTATTGATTTTAACCATAGCGTCCTTGAAATTCTGAAGGTTTAGTTCTTTATCTTCGGGTTTTTCTTTGTTTGATCTCGTATTCACTAAAAACTCCTTAATGTCTGAAGTGTCTAAATACGGCGAGTAGATAGAAAAATCTGAACTGTGTAGGTTACTGTCTTTCGAACTATTTATAAAATCTGAAAAATTATCAATGGATCCAGAGAAAAATATTGAACTCTTACCTGGTAAATCGATGTCGAGAGTTTTAAGCTTGGCCAAATTGTCATCAATTTCTATATGCAAGCTATCCACTGGAATTTGCAGTCCAGCGGCTTTATAATCGACAATTGTCCCACCGATTTTTAAATCACCAAATGCGTTAGAACTCAAAATATCCAAATCTTCTGATTGTCCATTATAGTTTCCGTTAAATTCAAAATCACCTGATTTGAACACAAAGTTGGTGGTGTTTAAATAATCATTTAAATTTTCAGCCTTGCCTTTTACTTTTATTGAAAAATCAAAGTCAAACGGATTATCATTTATCAAAGTTTGTTGGTTTGTATGTGAATTGACCTTACCTTGGATATTGGCAGTAGTTTGTTTATAGTTTAAATCCAGATTGTTCAATTTAAGAATTGAGTCGTTTTCAAAATAGACAAGGGCTTTAATGTGCTCTGAAATTAAGTCTTTATACTTGAGAGAGTCAATGGACAATTTAATCTCTGGATTGAATTTACTTATGTCTTTAAATATTGTATGCAATGCTTTTCTGATTTTTGGCTCTCCTGATTTTTCTTCATCCTTGAGTGAATTAACCTCGGCTAATAATTTATCTCCGTCTAAATAAGGTGCATCTATATTTAAAAAAACAGACCCAGAACCTTGTGCGTTGTCTAATAAAAAGTTTTGGAATTGTTTTACGTTTCCATTTAGTGTTATTGGGTGTAGTTCATCAATTTTTAATTTGAATTTATTTAGAAGAATATCTGACTTATCAACAAATAATGCCAACGAATCAATTACAATATCCATTTCTGCAGGTGCATAGTGCAGTTTTGTATTGGTTATATTTAAATCACCTCGTGCATTGTTTAGAAGTTCACTGAATTCTTTTACATTGCCTTTTACAGTTCCGTAAAACTTGTAATCACCAGAATCTATCCTGAAAAGTTGGATGTTGAATAAATTTTCAAAAACATTTATAGGGCCATTCGAAGTTGCCTCGGCATTTATATAAATGGCGTCCTTTAATTTACTTTCGGGCCCGTGGACTACAACCTTGCCTTTTAAATTTGTTAATGCATCAACATATTTAAAATCAAAATTTCGAAGTAATATAGTTTCAGAATTGATTAGTTCTATATTCGAACTTACATTATTTATAATGACATCGTTGTATTGCAATGCTTTGAGATTTATTTCAAATCGCGGATGAAATTGCCCATAAATAGCTTCAAGAGTTTCGTGAAGTGTTTTTCGATCATCCATTTTTGAATCCGATTTTGGTATAAAACGCTTCGATAAGGTTATCAATTCGTTGATGTTCAAGTTTTTGGAGTCTAGTAAAATTCTGCTCGTGGTTGGTGTTTTCGGATTTTTAGATAAAAGACCAGAAATACTTTTTAGTTCACCTTTAAGAATCAAATTGTCATTATTTGGCAAATTGATTATTAATTGCCTTAAGATCGAATTTTCTCTTTTTAAGGCAAGATCGATGGATTGTATGGGTAATTGAAGTCCATTCTTTTTAAGAACAACTCGCGTGTTTTTTAAGCTGAAATTACCAATTGCTTTATTCAAAAATTGATATGGGTTTGGGATATCTCCAGAAATGGCAGCATCCAACTGAAACATTCCACCAATGAAATCAAAATTATCGGTGTCTATAATCATAGCCAGCGTCTCATTGCTTCCCTCTAATTTTATATTTGCCTCAATGAAGTTTAGGGCTTCGGGAGTACTTTGAAAATATCCATTACTGATATCTACTTTAATATCTTCTAAATTAGCATTGAGGTTGTTAAAAACTATTTTTATATCCTTGGGAGACTTTTTTGCTTTTTTTAAACTATCGGTGTTATAGACATCATTTGTTAGAGTACCACTAAATGTAGCGTTTCTAAAATGCAATTGGTCTGCGACAATAATAGTGTTGTTGTCAGTCGAGAAATCGCCTTCAATGTCTGGATTATTGCCATAGGCAAACTTCCCTTCCAGACGGATCTTACTTTGAAATGGTTTTAATATCTGATAATTTTTCAGTTTGATGGCCAAGCTATCAGGAAGTAAGCTTTTAACAGCCTTAAAATCTGTAAGAGGATTTTGAAGTTCGAATATATAATTATTGGCGTTTGTTAAGTCAAATTTTGCATTTAGCTGAAAGTATTGTTCGTCTATGTTGAACATAAAATCAGGAATTTCTATGGTATGATTTGCAAGGTCCACTTTAAATTTAGGGCTCCCAGTGACGCGCGCACCATTAAAATAACTGCCTTTTTTAGTATTAAAGCCCAAATCATTAATTGTTATATTCAAGGATGCATCACCATTTAAATTTAGATTTTCTCCCCTATAGTTTCCTTTAATACTATGAATGTTCAAATTAAAATATTTGTGTAAAATACTGTCTGAAGTAATGTATTTCACGTTGCGCAGTGAAAAATCAACACCATTTTTATCGAGCCATTCAGGTAATCGAAATCCTATCCGCTGCCTAGATTGTTTAGTTCGTTTTAATTGTTCGTGATAAGCAAATGATTTATCAGATCTAACTTCAGATGAAATGACTGCATTTTTAATATATATTTTTTCAAACTTGATATTACCTCTCAACACGTTGCCAGCTCCTAAAACCAATTTAACTTCATCGATTTGTATTTTAGAATAGTTATCGGCAATCGTATCAGTATTCGTTTGCTCAATATCTTTTAAGGTAAAACCGACTTTTGGGAACTCACTTAAAAAGCTGGCGTTTACTTTTCCGATTGTCAATGTGCCTGTATTGTTTTCGCTATACCATTCTTGTAGGACGTCAACGACAGTATCTCTATTAAGCCAACCAATAGTAAAAAGACCTACAGGCAGCAAAATAATGATTGCTAGAGTTATAAGAATGCGCCGCAACCAAATACGTTGTATAGATTTATTGATCTTGGCCTTCGGGGTTTTCAAGTTTGAATTTTATCGGAAAATAAGAAGAATATTTGGAATAAATAGTTCTATCAAAGTTCTTTCATCAAAACTATTGGTAATTTAAAATAAGTATTGAGCACAAAACATAATTTTAAAGATAAAAAAAATAGAAAGATTTATACAGTATCTAAAAAATAACTATAAGAAAATATTTAATGTAACAGAAAAAAATCCCGACATCATTTGATATCGGGATTTGTCGATTTTGTTTTAGACTTACGAGGTTTTTAAAACCTTGAAGGCCTTTAGTCCTGGTTCTTGGCTCTTGGTTCTTGAATCTTTTTTTATTCCTCTGTCAATACCCAATCTCCCTTGGTAATCAAAGGTTCTGCTTGTTTGTATTTTAAAGTTCTGTTTTCGCCACTCATCACATGTTTGATGGTGACTTTATCGTTACGGCCAATTTTTGGCTTATCGCGTACGATGGTTTCTGTCACTTCATGACGTTGTGTGTTACCAGCTGCTCTCGATTGCGCTGAACGCTCATCCATATTAGGGATTTCATCTTTTTGAGTCTCTAGTTTTTCTTGTTTACGAGCTTTGGCTTCTTGTATTGTATCTTGAGTTTCGGTTGGTAATTCACCTTTGAATAAGAATGAAATGACATCCTTGTTTACTTGGTCAATCATAATTTTAAACAACTCAAAGGCCTCAAATTTGTAGATCAATAATGGATCTTTTTGTTCATGTACTGCTAACTGAACCGACTGTTTCAATTCGTCCATTTTACGCAAGTGTGTTTTCCATGCATCATCGACGATTGCCAAAGTGATGTTCTTTTCAAAGTCATTGACCAACTGTTTTCCTTTTGTTTTATATGATTTTTCAAGATCAGTAACTACTTGAAGTGTTTTTACACCATCAGTGAAAGGCACAACGATACGTTTGAATTTATCGCGTTGGTTTTCATACACGTTTTTAATAACTGGAAACGCCATATCTGCATTGCGTTGCATTTTTTCACGATAGTGCTCAAATGCTGCCTTATAAACTTTACCTGCCAATTCTTTTTCAGACAATTTATTGAATTCTTGTTCTGTAATTGTGGAACCCATAGAGAAATAACGAATCAATTCAAACTCGAAATTTTTGTAATCATTCGCTACTTTATTGGTTTCGGCAATGTTTTCAGAAGTATCGTAAATCATATTTGCCAAATCTACACGAAGACGTTCTCCATGCAAAGCATGACGACGACGCTTGTAAACTACTTCACGTTGTGCGTTCATAACATCATCATATTCCAATAAACGCTTACGAACACCAAAGTTATTTTCCTCAACTTTTTTCTGTGCACGTTCAATAGATTTTGAGATCATGGAATGTTGAATCACTTCGCCTTCCTTCAAGCCCATTCGGTCCATCATTTTGGCGATACGTTCACTACCGAACAAACGCATTAAATTATCTTCTAAAGACACATAAAACTGTGAACTTCCTGGATCTCCTTGACGACCTGCACGACCACGTAGCTGTCTGTCCACACGTCTAGAATCGTGACGCTCTGTACCTACGATGGCAAGACCGCCTGCTTCTTTCACGGTATCTGCTAATTTAATGTCAGTACCACGACCAGCCATATTTGTTGCAATGGTTACCTGTCCTGGTTGCCCTGCTTCTGCAACAATGTCTGCTTCTTTCTTATGTAATTTTGCGTTCAAGACATTATGTGGCACTTTTCTGATATTCAACATTTTTCCAAGTAACTCGGAAATTTCAACCGAAGTTGTACCAATCAACACTGGACGACCTTCTTCTGAAAGTTTGGTCACTTCATCTATGACGGCATTGTATTTTTCACGCTTGGTTTTATACACCAAATCTTCCCTGTCATCACGGGCAATTGGTCTATTGGTAGGAATTTCTACCACGTCTAATTTGTAGATTTCCCAGAATTCACCCGCTTCTGTGACGGCAGTACCAGTCATACCTGATAGTTTACGATACATTCTAAAGTAATTCTGAAGTGTTACCGTTGCAAATGTTTGAGTTACGGCTTCAATTTTTACATTTTCTTTAGCCTCAATGGCTTGATGCAGCCCATCACTATAACGTCGACCATCCATGATACGACCTGTTTGCTCATCAACAATCATCACTTTATTGTCTATGACAACATATTGAATATCCTTTTCAAATAGCGCATAAGCTTTCAATAATTGATTGAGTGTATGGATACGTTCAGATTTAATACCGAAGTCACGAAATAATTCTTCTTTGGCTTCCGCTTCATCTTCTTTTGGAAGATTTTGAGATTCTATTTTTGCAATTTCGGTACCAATTTCAGGCATTACAAAAAAGTTAGGATCTTCTTTACCGGAAAGGAATTCAATACCTTTATCAGATAATTCAACCTGATTATTTTTTTCATCAATCACATAGTATAACTCCGCATCTACCTTTGGCATTTCACGGTTGTTATCCTGCATGTATGTGTTTTCAGTTTTTTGAAGTAGCAATTTGACACCTTCTTCACTCAAAAACTTAATCAACGCTTTATTCTTTGGCATACCTCTATAAACACGAAGTAGTTTAAATCCACCCTCTTTTATATCACCTTCGGTAATCAATTTTTTTGCTTCTGCTAAAACACCAGTCAAATATTGACGCTGCACAGCAACAATCGAGTCGACTTTAGGTTTAAGCTCCGTAAATTCGTGTCTATCGCCTTGCGGGACAGGACCGGAAATAATTAAAGGTGTACGAGCGTCATCTACCAAAACAGAATCGACCTCATCCACAATCGCATAATGGTGTGGACGTTGCACCAGATCATCTGGAGAATGCGCCATATTATCACGTAGATAATCAAAACCAAATTCATTATTGGTTCCATAAGTGATATCGGCTAAATATGCTTTTTTACGAGCTTCTGAATTCGGTTGATGGTAATCAATACAATCGACACTCAATCCGTGGAATTCAAATAGTGGCGCCATCCACGCGCTATCACGTTTTGCAAGGTAGTCGTTAACTGTTACCAAATGAACACCATTACCAGAAAGTGCGTTAAGGTACATAGGAAGTGAAGCAACCAGTGTTTTACCTTCACCAGTATGCATTTCTGCAATTTTACCTTGATGCAATGCGACACCACCGATCAACTGAACATCATAGTGAATCATATCCCAGGTTATAGGTTTCCCAGCCGCATCCCAAGAATTTGCCCAAATGGCTTTGTCGTCTTCTAATACAACGTAATCTTTTGAACCAGAAATTTCTCTATCGAAAGTACTCGCCGTTACTGGAATTTCGGTATTATTTACAAAACGTTTTGCGGTTTCTTTTATCACAGCAAAGGCTTCTGGAAGAATGTCATTTAAAACATCTTCTGTGACTTTATAGATATCATCCTTGATACGATCGATTTCTTGATAGATGTCTTCTCTTGAATCAATATCATCTGTATCTTCAGCTTCCTTTTGAAGTTTTTCAATGTTGTCGTTAAATGGTTGTCGCGCTTCAACAATCTTTGATTTGAAAAAGGCCGTTTTAGCACGTAACTCATCGTGGGATAATGCTTCTAAAGCTTTTTCGTATGTTTTGATTTGATCGACAATAGGTGAGATGGCTTTGACATCCTGTTTGGATTTATCGCCAACAAAGACCTTTAATACTGAATCTAAAAAACTCATGAGGTGTTTATGTTTTAAGTTTCGAATCGTTTGTGACCGATTCTATATTTTAGTGAACGTGTTTGTGTCGCTTTTTATTCCGAAATTTCGGAACACAAAGATACGGTTTGTGTGATGTTAATTAAATAATAGCGCACAAAAAAAGTCTCATAACGAGACTTTTTAACTATTCTTTTTGATTTTATTTAATATTCGTCCTCGTTCCAGAGGTAATCTTCGTCTGTTGGATAGTCTGACCAGATTTCTTCAATCGAATCATAAGAATCACCTTCGTCTTCAATTGCTTGTAAATTTTCAACCACTTCCAAAGGAGATCCGGTACGGATCGCATAATCGATTAATTCGTCTTTGGTGGCTGGCCAAGGTGCATCACTTAAATAAGATGCTAATTCTAATGTCCAATACATTTGTTGTTCGTTTTAATTTTGTGCAAAAATAATTTTTTTGTTCAAAAAGTCAAGAAAAAAATGAATTATTTCAAAATTAATTTATCATTAATAGAAAGAGCGTACATTTTTACCTTAAATTCCTGACATCTAATAGATAATCAAAAAAATTGTAATAGCCTAAATAAATCATGAATCTTTTTGTGGAATCCATTTAATTTCTTCGGCTTGCAAGTCATAAGACAACTTCCGTGCCAACACAAATAGGTAGTCAGAAAGACGGTTGAGGTATGTTAAGCTTTCGGGTTGAAAAGGCTCTAAATCATTGAGTGCCGAGGCTAATCTTTCGGCTCTACGGCAAACACAGCGAGCAATATGACAGAATGACACTGTTTGATGTCCACCGGGCAATACAAAGTGTGTCATTGGTGGCAAGGCTTCATCCATAGTGTCCATCTCGTCTTCTAAAAGCTGAATGTCACTTGATGATATTTTTGGAATGTTTAAACGCTCTTTGCCACTTTTTAAAATTGCTTTTTCCGGATCAGTGGCAAGAATAGCGCCTACTGTAAAAAGTTTGTCTTGGATGAGCATCAAAAGTTCTTTGTAATGTGGGTCAATATGTTGATCACGTATCAACCCTAAATGTGAGTTGAGTTCGTCAACAGTTCCATAACTTTCGATACGAATATGATGTTTAGGGACTCGTGTGCCTCCAAA
>JAGXIE010000116.1 GCA_024635765.1 Flavobacteriaceae bacterium
AATCGCAGTATTTAGTACAAAATCTTACGATCAAGAATACTTTGAAAAGTATAGAAAAGTCCATGATTATAGTTTTACTTTTTTTGAAACTTCCTTAAATAAAGAAACAGCCAATCTTACATCGGGGTTTGATGTAGTATGTGTTTTTGTAAATGATAGGGTAGATAATAATACCATTAAAATACTTTCAAAAAACGGAATCAGCCTAATCGCTTTAAGGTGTGCTGGTTATAATAATGTTGCTATTAAATCTGCAAAAAACCACAAAATTAAAGTCGTACGTGTTCCAGCATACTCTCCTGAAGCAGTTGCAGAGCATACAGTCGCCTTAATTTTAACCTTAAACAGAAAAACACATAAAGCCTATAATAGGGTCCGTGAGGGAAACTTTTCATTAAAAAATCTTATCGGCTTTAATCTAAATGGTAAAACTATTGGGGTTATAGGCACAGGACAAATTGGTGAAACCTTTTGTCGAATAATGAAAGGATTTGGTTGTAAGATTATTGCATTTGACATCTCAAAATCTGATAAATTTGTTCAACTTGGCGTTGATTACTTGTCGCTGAATGAGGTCTTTAAGCGTTCTGATATACTATCCTTTCATTGTCCACTAAATCCCGACACCAAACATATAGTAAATGAACAGTCAATAGCATTAATGAAAGAAGGGGTAATGATTATCAATACGAGTAGAGGTGCGCTCATTAATACAGCTGATGTAATTGTGGGATTGACAAATAAGAAAATAGGATATTTGGGAATAGATGTGTATGAACAAGAAGAAAAATTATTTTTTGAAGATTTATCTGAACATATAATCCAAGATGATCTTATTTTGAGATTAATTAGTTTTCCGAATGTATTGATAACTTCACATCAAGCCTATTTCACAAAAGAAGCAATGGATGAAATTACCATTACAACTCTTGAAAATATCAAAAATTTTGAAAAAAATCTAGAATTAAAAAATGAAGTAACATAAGCAAACTATAACCTTGTTAATAAATTCACTACCAGTTTTTTTTAAGACATAAGTGCTTTAGCTGCAGATTTTACGGAATCATCAAGAGCTATAAAATATGACATTAAAAAACTGATACTACATATTATTCCACTAATGATTTTAATCGTTTAACATTAACATAACTCATTCCTTAATAAAAAATTCTTTACATTTCTCTATTGGATTTGTCTTCCTATTTTTAAAACCATGAACAATGCTACTTATGATCAGGATGCCGGCCGCAATTCCTGCTGTAAACACAATAGACATATGTTTTCCATAGTTAGTATAAGCAATTGCAGTCAGTGCCCAAGCTCCCACTAGAGCAAATTCCCGCATATTACGGGTCCAAGTGACGATTAAATTGATGATGGTGGCAATCACTATCATAATAATTGTCCATATTGGTGGAGAGATTCCAAAACCGTCCCAATTTATTTTTACTAAATAAGAAGATACGTTTGCAATACTCGCCACTGTGACCCAACCACTATAAAAGACAAATGGCCACCACACAAAAAAAATGACCGATATAGGTGCATCCCAAAGTTCCATGGCGTTATTCATAACGATTTTTAATAATGAGAATAGTAACAGAAAAATAAAAATGCAAGAAAGGCCTGTATAACCATATAGCCAACAAAATACCCAAGCACTATTGGCAATACACGAAATAACGAACCACCAGCCGATTTTTAAAATGAAATCGTCATCTCTCACTTTTACGAACAAACTTCTCCCTTGATATATAATGAATCCGATTAGCAAAAGATATATAAAACCCCATATGGCAAAGGCATAACCTGCCGGGGTAAAGAGGGAATTTAAACCATCAGAAACGTCTCCAATTGTGGTGTTGTTGATTGCTCCGGTATTAGAAAGATAATTGATAAAAATGGTTGACACCAAGGCAATACCGTTTGATATCTGTAAGGTTTTTTTCATTTTGGAATCCTTTATATTCAATATGAAAATACAAATAATTACTGCTTATTTTGACATAACTGGAGAATATAATGAATTAAAAAAACTCGCGATATTGCATTACTCTAAAATCGAATGTATTAAATTCAGGATTGCGATTTTTAAGCTGCTGATATAATGGCATACTTCCAATAGCACGATTTGCGCTTCCAGATGCCGAGGTTAATGAGACCGTTTTGATAGTTCGATAGGTAATGACACCATCCGATTTGACGCGTAAATTAAATTCATGAATCCGCGGTACTTCATTTGAAATGACTTTCAACTTTAAACCATAGTTCTTTAAATGTTTGCGAAAAAAATATTCAGGTCCGTTTTTACTATTACCACCTGTAAATAATAATGTGTCGATGTGTGGAAACTGTTTAAGGTAACCAATCATATCACGCAAAACCACATTTTTCATCCCCAAATCTGAAGCGTCAATTTTTTCCCTTTCTGAACACTCTACTATGTCGCAGATACCTATTTTATGCTTTTTAAGGAATTGTTTGCGTTCATCAACGGCCTCTTGTGAATTGTCATATCTCAAATTTAGATCATGAATCGTATCAAGATATAGCCATAAGGAATTATAATAACTTCCATAACAAAAATCGACATCCTTCTCCAATAACTCACCAGTGGTAAAACGTGGTGGAGGCAAAGTTCCGACAATCAACTTAGTAGTATCATTTAGTATAAAAGGTGGATATGGATGTTGATGAATAAACAATTATTTAATGTTTTTCATTTTCTCGATTTCGTCGATAGTTTGTCTATATATACGTCTATTATTTTTGGTCATCAGCTGAATTTCACTATAGACTTCATCCAAAACATCGTTTGCTTCCTGATTCTTATTTTTACTTATCAAAAATTTAATGAGTTCTAGCCTTTCATCATAATTGCTAAAAGGTTGATCTATGATCCTCAATTGTGTTTCGGCTTCATCGACTTTGCCTATTTTATCCAACGACACTCCAAAGAAATACGGAAGTTCTGATTTTTTAAATTCAGATTGATGTTTTAAACTTTCACACATATTCACTACCGCATCATAATCTTCCTGTTGGAAATATAATTTTATAAGGGATTTTTTTACATAAAATTCATTTTGAGATGAATCTTGCAAAGCTTCGTTATAATGAACAATTGCGTTTGAATAATCTTCTGCAGAAAAATAAGCGTCAGCTAAATTCACTCTGTTCTGATACGTTTCTGAAAATTGCAGTTTGCGTTCCAGATCTTTGATTTTTTTTGAAGGATTGATAATGGTTGTCAAGCTTTCTTCTAACTTTTCCTTATCTCGATTTTTAAAGACTTCAGTCAACAAGTAGATTAAGCAGCCAACAACTGGAAGAAAGACAATTGCGAAGATCCAATAATAATTATTTCTATTTTTGAATAAATGGTAGACACAAAATGCCTGAAATGCGATGATGAGGTAATATTGCATGAATCAAATTAGATTAAATGCTTATTTTTTTTTAACTTAAAGCTTCGTTATAATATGCAAATAAACACAAAAGTTATGGGAAAAGGAGATAAAAAATCAAGACGAGGGAAAATACATCGTGGTACCTATGGTGTAAGACGTAAAAAAATAAAAAAACGTCCTACTACTTTAGAGAAAATCAGTATCGATAAAAAATCAAAGCCTTAATTATCTTGTAAATACCAAATTGGTTTCAGTGGACATCGTTTCGCTAAAACCATAACCATCATAATTAAAACCTTTGATCTCGTCAATAGTTTCTGCATTGGAATCGATGATGTATCTCGTCATCAAACCACGTGCTAATTTGGCAAAAATACCGATGGTTTTATAATCACCATTTTTAAATTCTTTAAAATCAACGTTTACAGCAGGAACTTTCAGTTTTTTGGTGTCAACGGCTTTAAAATATTCATTACTTGCTAAATTGAGGAACAACTCTCCATCCAACAAATCTTCGTTCAACACTTTTACAATATCTTTTTTCCAGAATTGATACAGATTTTTGTTGTTGCCAACTGGAAGCTTGGTTCCCATTTCCAATCGGTAAGGTTGAATTAAATCCAAGGGTTTCAACAATCCATATAATCCAGAAATAATTCTCACTTTATCTTGAAGCTGGCCAATCTTATCTTCAGGGATAGTGTATGCATCCAATCCTCTGTAGACATCTCCATTAAATGCGTAAATAGCCTGCCTTGAATTATTTTTTGTAAAAGGTAATTCCCACTCTTGATTGCGCTCATAATTCAATTGAGCCAAAGCATCCGATATACTCATAAGCTTTGATAGACTTTTGGCTGATTTCTTTTTGAGTAACTTATTAATACGCTCTGACTGCGAAAGAAATTGAGCTTCAGTACTTTTTGTGGTGGGTAATTTGCTTTCAAAATCAAGAGATTTTGCTGGTGACAATACAAGTTTCATAGGTAATTCTTTAGTTTCAAAGTTACAATTACCTTCGATAAAATTCAAGGTGATAATTTTATATTTTCAATTTGGTTATAAACGAAATCTATCGTAGATAAATCATCTAATTTCCGCTTTCACAGGAATTACTATTCCATTTCCTGATGTTTGGCATAGTGTCGCCATTTCTCAATACATTCCTGCATATCTTGAGGAATCTCGGAGTCAAAACGCATCATCTTACCTGTTTTAGGGTGTTTAAAGCCCAAAGTTTTGGCGTGAAGTGCTTGTCGTGGTAAAATTTTAAAACAATTCTCAACAAACTGTTTATACTTGGTGAAGGTTGTCCCTTTTAGGATTTTTTCACCACCATAACGTTCGTCATTAAATAGTGTGTGACCTATATGCTTCATGTGCACACGTATTTGGTGCGTACGACCTGTTTCGAGGGTACAACCAACCAATGTAACATATCCCAAGCGTTCAATCACTTTATAATGCGTCACAGCAGATTTCCCTTTATCTTCGTCATCACCAAAGAAAACGGTGTTTTGCAATCTGTTTTTTGGATGACGACCTATATGACCTTCCACCGTTCCTTCGTCCTCGTCCATATTTCCCCAAACGATGGCAACATATTCGCGTTCACTGGTTTTGTTAAAAAACTGTTTGGCCAAATGTGTCATGGCTTCCTCCGTTTTAGCAACAACCAATAATCCGCTTGTGTCTTTATCGATACGATGCACCAATCCCGGACGATTACTAGAATTGTTAGGAAGGTTATCAAAATGATACGTCAGGGCGTTAATAAGTGTCCCAGAATAATTACCGTGACCAGGATGAACTACCATCCCTGCCGGTTTATTGACAATCAATAATTCATCATCCTCGTAAACAATGTCTAGAGGAATGTTTTCAGGTACTAGCAAGTATTCATAAGGTGGATGTGCGAACATGACACGAATCTTGTCAAATGGTTTAACCTTATAGTTTTGCTTTACCTGGACATCGTTCACATAAATACTTCCGTTTTTTGCCGCAATCTGTATTTTGTTTCGTGTGGCATTTTCCACACGGTTCATCAAATATTTATCGATGCGAAGTGGTGTTTGTCCTTTATCAACAGTGAATGAATGATGCTCGTAGAGGTCATCATCGCTATCTTCGTTAGGAGTGTTATCTTCAATCATTAGTCTTCGTCTGATCTATTGCCATTACCAAGAACCAAATCGATTTTGGATGTAATTGGAAGTAAGTCGCCTTGTTCAATTTTATTGCCTTTAAAGTTTATTGACAACACTACATCTTTCCCAATGTCATCTATATAGGATATTTTTCCGACTTCAAAACCAAGGGCCTCAAGAGTAGGTTTTGCTTGCCTAAATGTACGACGAACAATATTAGGGACTTCAACCTTACGATAGCCAGATGGATTTAGGGTCAGATAGATTTTACGATCTTCCTTCACTTGAGTTCCAGCGAGAGGATACTGCTCTATAACTGAAAACTTTGGATATTTTGGATTGAAATTAGCCGAATCCTGAATCTCCATGCGCAAATCCTTATCATCCAATTCTATTTGAACGGTTGATAACGATTTACCAGTCAAATCTGGTACCTCAACAAAACTACCATGGTTAGTCGTAACATTTAACCATTTTAAAATGATAAAACAGATGACAATAATTACGATAATTGCCAATGCCAATTGTTTCAAAAATACTTTACTGGTCAAAAATTTTGTAAGGCTCATCAAGTTTTTTAATAAAGGACAAATATATAAAATCCAAAGGGTTTTTTCTTTTGGTTTTTATGTGATATTTTAGCTTAACGATTATTATGGTCGTTTGTTTTACTTATGAAGAAAAATATTGCCATTATAATGGGAGGTTATTCAAGTGAATATGAAATTTCCCTAAAAAGCGGTCAGGTGGTTTTTGAGACCCTTGATTCAGAAAAATACAGCCCGTTCCGGATCCATATATTTAAGAATAAATGGGTCTATGTAAATGGAATGGATGAAGAATTTCCTATTGACAGAAATGACTTTTCCGTTATGGTCAATGACACGAAAATTACTTTTGATTGTGTTTTTAATGCCATCCATGGCACGCCAGGCGAAGATGGTTATATGCAAGGATATCTTGAATTACTGAACATTCCTCACACCAGTTGCGGTATGTATCAAGCTGCCTTAACTTTCAATAAAAGAGATTGCATCAGTACGTTGAAACCTTATGGAATCAAAACTGCGACTTCCTACTATGTGAATTATGGCGATAAAATTGATGAACAGGCAATTGTCGACAAAGTGGGACTACCTTGCTTTGTGAAAGCGAACAAGGCTGGAAGTAGCTTTGGCATTACCAAAGTCTACAAGAAAGAAGATTTGCAAAATGCTTTGGAAGTTGCTTTCAAAGAAGATGATGAAGTTATTATTGAATCGTTTCTGGATGGCACGGAAGTATCAGTTGGTGTTATTACCTATAAAGGAGAAGTGAAAGTATTACCCATCACGGAAATCGTAAGTAACAATGATTTTTTCGATTACAAAGCAAAATATCTTGGTGAATCACAGGAAATCACACCAGCCAGACTGACAAAAGAGCAAGAAGAAAAAGTGAATGCGATTGCAAAAAAAGTATATGAAGTCTTAAAAATGAAAGGATTCAGTCGAAGTGAATATATTTTTAAGAATGGCGAACCGCATTTGCTGGAAGTCAATACGGTCCCAGGAATGACCAAGGCCAGTATATTGCCTCAACAAGCCGCTGCTGCTGGGATTAGTTTAAAGGAATTGTTCGGGAATGCAATCGAAGAAGCTTTGAATTAATTATTGATTATATTTGATAATTCGAATTAATTAAATGAGATTCCTGCCTTTGCAGGACATACTATGAAACGAGCACTATTCCCGGGATCCTTTGATCCAATCACTTTAGGTCATTATGACATCATAAAAAGAGGTATACATCTTTTTGATGAAGTGGTGGTTGCCGTTGGTATCAATGCGGAAAAAAAATACATGTTTTCTTTGGAAGAACGTCAACGCTTTATTGAAGAAGCTTTCAAAGATGAACCGAAGGTTAAGATAGTGACATATGAAGGCCTAACCATTGATTTTTGTAAAGTCATAAAGGCTCAATTCATCTTACGTGGATTGCGCAATCCAGCAGATTTTGAGTTTGAAAAAGCCATCGCCCATACCAATCGTAAATTATCGAAAATTGAAACTGTATTCTTATTAACAGCAGCAAGAACGTCCTATATATCTTCTTCTATTGTTAGGGATGTGATTCGGAATAATGGCGATTATACGGTTTTAGTGCCAGACAGCGTAAAAGTCAAATGAGATTGTTCTTCTTTGCCTTTTGGACGGCTTCCAACTTATTGTGCACTTGAAATCTCCAAAGCAAATGAATTCTCGTTTATAACTAAAAAACACCGTAAGTAAATTAAAGAATTTGATGATTAAAGAGTAGAAAAAAAGGCATCAGTTCTTCACTGATTTTACAAACAGAAGATGAAACTGACGCTTTTTTAAAAATTGATTAATAGCATTACTAATATAACTATAAATTAAAGTCTTTGCAAGATTTTTTCGACAAATCGCAATAAAAAAAGATTAAGCGCAATCGTTTTCGTAAAGTATCCATTTTTCATATAAACTAGGATATTTATATTATAAAGCAAGGTATATTTTAGGTTATTGACTTTTTATATGAAATGCTTGTGGTCTTGGCGGCCTTTAAAATGAAATTTGCGGAAAATTCTTCTTAAGACGCTCTTTTTTCAGTTCTAATTGCTTTAGAAAATTTTGATGTGCTTCAGAATCTGCATTGAAAGGTTTATGTTTCAATCCATTTTGGATAGTCTCAACTTCATTCATGATTTCTTGACTGTTGTTAGATATCCAAACATGTTTAAATTTCTCCCAAATGTAATCGATAGCCGTCTTATTAGGATGCAGCATATCCTCTGAATAAAACCGATAATCACGAAGTTCGTCCAATAGTATTTCGTAAGATGGGAAGTAAAAAGATTTATTATTATTGATTGCCGATTGTTCATTTAAGAATTGATGAATCCCGGAAATTAAATGAGCCTTACTTTGGCTGTTTTCAACAAAGCCATCTTTGATATGCCTCACTGGAGATACCGTAAATACAATCGTCACTTCTGGGTTTGATCGATGAATTTCATCTACCAGTAATTTAAGTGAATTGGTCACTGCCTCAACAGACAACAATTCCTTTACAAATTCTTTTTGTGGGACTTTATGACAATTGGCAACAGGTAGATTTGACTTGTAATTTTTATATATCCAGGCGGTTCCGAATGTAATGATGATATGTGTAGCGTTGTGAAGTCGTTTAGCCGTTAAATCGAGGTTTGCATTTAAAGAAGATAACAATTTCTCTTTGCTTGAGCTACTTAATTTTGAATGTGCATCATAACAATGCCACTGTTCGTTATGGAAAAAAACATCGTCTTCTGTATATTTTTTTTGATGAAGCGCATTGTGAATCAATCCTTCAATCGCTTTAGGATGAAATAAAATACCAAATGGGTTTTGAACTGATTGAAATTTAAAGTATTCCAATTTATTTCCGATATTCTCGACAAAACACGATCCTAACAACAACAGTTTTGACTGATAATCGATTTGATTTTCGATCTGTTTGTCTAGAGGTACTTGAGTTTGGAGTTTCATGTTTGTAATTTTTTGTTAAGTCAAGGCAAGTAGATATCACATAATTCAAGGCATGAGGATTCTTCGTGCCTCGGAATGACAATTCAACCCTTATTATATATAGTTCTTTGCAGCTTCTAAAGCTTTGTCAATACCGGCGGGATTCTTACCTCCAGCTGTGGCGAAAAAAGGTTGGCCACCGCCACCCCCTTGAATATATTTACCAAGTTCTCGAACAATAGTGCCAGCATTCAGACCTTTTGTTTCAACCAGCTCTTTAGAAATATAACAAGACAATAGTGCTTTTCCATCAGTCTCCGTAGCAAATAATAAGAACAAATTATCATATTGCTGTCCCAATTCAAAAGAGACATCCTTGATTCCAGAAGCATCCAAGTCTAACCTTTTGGCGAGAAACTGAACACCATTGATTTCGGTCAATTCATCTTTTAAATCGCCTTTGATATTTTTAGCTTTTTCCTTTAATAAATTTTCAATTTGCTTTTTTAAATCTGCATTCTCCGCTTGTAAATTTTGTAATGCCTTAACAGGTTCCTGCGCATTGTTCAACAAGTCTTTCATTTCGAAATATGCGTTATTGTGCTCTTGAAAATAATCCTTCACTGCGTCATTGGTAATCGCCTCTATTCGACGAATACCTGCGGCTACAGCACCTTCAGAAATTATTTTGAAATGCCATATATCACCTGTATTCTTAACATGTGTTCCACCGCATAATTCCATGGACTTTCCAAAACGAATGGTTCTCACTGAATCTCCATATTTTTCGCCAAATAGTGCCATCGCTCCTTCATCAATTGCCTGCTCCATCGGAATGTTTCGTCGTTCTTGAAGCTCTAATTTTGCTTCAATACGAGCATTCACAAAATTTTCAACATCCCGTAACTCATCAGTTGTTAATTTTGAAAAATGCGAAAAGTCAAAACGCAAATATTTTGAATGTACGGCACTTCCCTTTTGTTCTACATGAGTCCCAAGTATTTCCCTTAATGCTTGGTGCAACAAATGTGTCGCCGTGTGATTACATTCTGTTCTGCTGCGCTGCTTTGAATCTACAACGGCCTTAAACGTTTCATTTATATGCTTCGGAAGGTTTTTAACAAAATGAATAATCACATTGTTTTCTTTTTTGGTATCCAAAATATAAACAACGTCACCATGAGCATCCTCCAGATATCCTTTATCTCCAACCTGTCCTCCCCCCTCGGGATAAAAAGGTGTTAAATTGAATACCAATTGATATAATGCGCCATCTTTTTTAGAGACTACTTTTCTATATCGGGTTAATTTAACATCAGCTTCGAGAATATCGTAACCAACAAATTCTTCTTCAGCATCATCTACTAATATCGTCCAATCTTCAGTACTCATCTCACTCGCTGCACGCGAGCGTTCTTTTTGTTTTTTCATTTCAGAATGAAATCCAGCTTCGTCCAAAGACAACCCTTTCTCGCGTAATATCAAAGATGTCAAATCTATTGGGAATCCATAAGTATCATACAACTCAAAGGCTTTTTCACCAGAAATAATGTCTGATTTAGATTCTTCTACAACACGATTCAACAACACCAATCCCTGGTCAAGAGTTCTTAAAAATGACTGTTCCTCTTCTTTAATAACATTTTCAATAAGTTGTTTTTGAGATTTCAATTCTGGGAAAGCTTCTCCCATTTTTTTGCTCAATACATCAACCAGGCGGTATATAAAGGGTTCTTTTTGGTCTAAAAATGTAAAGCTATAACGAATGGCCCGTCTAAGAATACGTCGTATGACATAGCCTGCCCCTGTATTACTTGGCAGTTGTCCATCAGCAATTGAAAAAGCAACGGCTCTTACATGGTCTGAAATGACGCGAATGGCAACATCAATTTTTTGATCATTCCCATACTTTTTGTTGGTTATGGTTTCAATTTCTCTAATAATCGGAGTAAAAACATCTGTGTCATAATTTGATTTTACGTTTTGCAAAACCATGCAAAGACGTTCAAACCCCATACCAGTATCAATATGTTTATCCGGCAAACCTTCCAATGAACCATTCGCTTTTCGGTTGTATTGCATAAAGACCAAGTTCCAAATTTCTACAACTTGTGGATGGTCAGCATTCACTAGAGTTTTGCCATCAATTTTTGCTTTTTCTTCAGCAGAGCGTATATCAACATGTATCTCACTGCAAGGGCCACAAGGACCTTGGTCACCCATTTCCCAAAAGTTGTCTTTTTTGTTACCCATAAGGATTCTGTCTTCAGAAATAAATGATTTCCACAACTCAAACGCCTCTGAATCCATTGGTAAGTTATCGCCTTTATCACCTTCAAAAACGGTCACATAAAGGATATTCTTATCGATGCCATAGACTTCTGTCAACAATTCCCATGCCCATTCAATTGCTTCTTTTTTGAAATAATCACCAAAACTCCAATTGCCCAGCATTTCGAACAATGTATGATGGTATGTGTCATAACCGACTTCCTCTAAATCATTATGCTTACCAGAAACACGTAAACATTTTTGAGTATCTGCAATACGTTTGTTTTTTGGTTTGGCATTTCCCAAAAAATATTCCTTAAAAGGCGCCATTCCCGAATTCACGAACATCAAAGTAGGATCATCTTTTAACACCATGGGTGCAGATGGAACTATGCTATGTTGCTTTTCTTTGAAAAAATTTAAATATTTTGAACGTATTTCTTGTGACTTCATATATAATTTGAATGGTCCTGTTTTTGATAAAATGCTGTTAAAAACATAAGCTTTACGAGGCGAAACACAAAACTATACCTAATTTTGACCAATTAAAACTACTTTTAACGATTGTCATTTAGTTTTATTAAATTTACCGTTATAATAATTTTAAAATTGCTTCGTTTGCTTTGCTGTTTATGACAAAAAACGGTACTGTACACTGCAAAAATAGTATAAATTAACCAATGAGTAAGGTAAAATATTATTACGATTCTGAATCATTAGCCTATAGAAAAATAGAGCGTAAAAAAGGAAGAACCCTTAAATACATCTTTACGTTTCTATTAGGATCAGCCCTTTTTGGTTTCTTATTCGTCTTTCTTGCCAGTAGATTTGTTGAATCTCCTAGAGAACGTGCACTAGCAAGAGAATTGCAGCATATGGAGTTACAATATAAACTTCTTAACAAGAAGATGGATCAGGCACAACTAGTTTTAGCCAATGTAGAAGAGCGTGATAATGCTATATATAGATTATACTTTGAAGCTAATCCAATCCCTGAAGAGCAGAGAAAAGCTGGTTTTGGAGGTATTAATCGTTATAAGGATTTAGAAGGGTTCGACAATTCCAAATTGATAATCGAAACTAATAAACGCATGGACGTTTTAATGAAAGAGATTGTTGTACAATCGCGTTCATTGGATGAGATTGCTGTTTTAGCCGAGGATAAGGAAAAATTCTTATCAGCAATTCCATCTATTCAACCTGTAAATATAGAAGATTTAACTCGAATGGCATCAGGATATGGCTACCGAACCGATCCTTTTACCAAAGTGCGTAAATTTCACTTTGGTATGGATTTTACCGCTCCGAGAGGCACACCTATTTATGCGTCTGGAGATGGTGTGGTAGTGAGAGCCGATAATAGTGCTACTGGTTATGGCAATCATATACGAATAGATCATGGATATGGCTATGTGTCACTTTATGCCCATTTATATAAATACAATGTGCGAATCAACCAAAAAGTAAAACGTGGTGATCTAATAGGATTCGTCGGTAGTACTGGCCGCTCGGAAGCACCTCATTTACATTATGAAATATTTAAGGATGACGAGCGCATCAACCCAATCAATTTCTATTATGGTAATTTATCAGCCGAAGAATATGGCCGATTATTAGAAAGAGCATCATTAGAAAATCAATCTTTAGATTAATATGCACATCGATCTTCCCGAAAAAAGATATTATGGCATTGGCGAAGTCGCCAAAGCATTCCATGTGAATACTTCTTTAATTCGTTTTTGGGAAAAAGAATTTGATGTGCTGAAACCAAAGAAGAATGCCAAAGGCAATCGTAAGTTCACACCTGAAGATATCACCAATTTAAAATTTATTTACCACTTGGTAAAGGAACGTGGGTTTACACTTGAAGGTGCAAAGACTCATTTAAAAGAAGAAAAACAAAAATCACTTGATACATTTGAAATCATCAGTAAATTAGAAGATGTGAAGGCCCAACTTTTGAAAATAAAGGAACAACTGTAACATTTTTCTAATTATTCCAACTAATCTTTTAAACACTAACATTTAAAAACAACTATCATGAAAAAATGGTTAATTCCTGTAATTATCATTGTCATTATTGCCTTTGGGATTTACAGCTGGGCAGTAGGAATCAATAATACAGCTGTAGAATACGAAGCAAACGCCAAAACCGCTTGGTCTAATGTTGAAAGTGCATATCAACGGAGGAATGATCTCATAGGTAATTTGGTTAAAACTGTACAAGGTGCAGCCGATTTTGAAAGAACTACCTTAAGAGAAGTCATTGAAGCAAGAGCAAAAGCAACCTCAACAACTATTGATGCTAACAACTTAACACAAGAAAACATGGCTCAATTCCAACAGGCCCAATCTGGCTTGAGTGGAGCTTTGTCGAAATTATTGGTATCTGTTGAACGCTATCCAGAATTAAAAGCAAATCAAAATTTCCTAGAGTTACAATCACAACTGGAAGGCACAGAAAATAGGATCAACGTTGCTAGGGACCGCTATAATGAAGCTGTTAACACCTATGATATCTATACAACCAAGTTCCCTAATAAGATTTTAGCTGGTTGGTTTGGCTTTGAGGAGATGGCACGTTACAAAGCTGATCCAGGAAGTGAAAATGCACCTGACGTCGATTTTGAATTCAATTAATATAGCATGTCTAAAATAGAAAATTTTCTTACTGCAGATGAAGAAAAGCAAATCATTGAAGCGATTCGTGTGGCAGAAAAAAATACGTCTGGTGAAATTCGTGTGCACATAGAAAAAACGTCCAAAATGGATGTTTACGAACGCGCATTGGAAGTCTTTCATTTATTGAAGATGGACAACACAAAACTTCAGAATGGCGTTTTGATCTATGTAGCCGTTGAAGATCGAAACTTTGTCATCTTTGGTGATGAAGGCATTAACAAAGTGGTCGCCAATGATTTTTGGGATAGCACGAAGGATATTATGCAATCCCATTTCAAAAAAGGACATTTTAAACAAGGGCTTGTGGATGGCATTTTAAAAGCTGGGAAACAATTAGAAACACATTTCCCTTGGCAAACAGGAGATAAAAACGAACTTCCTAACAATATTTCAAAAGGATAATAAAATTTAGAAACGTAGTATGCAGTCTTCAGTCTTTAGTCAACATTTTTTACTTAAAAAAGCGAGCGTTTACAAACGCTTTCTTTTTATAGTGTTATTGACTATAGGATTTGTTCAAATCGGTTTCGGGCAATTTAAAATTCCTGAAAAGCCTAGCAAAACATCAGAACAAACAAGTGTTTATGATTATTATGAATTGTTGTCACCCGCCGAAAAAAGTAGTTTAGAACAAAAACTGATTAAATACTCTGATACGACCTCAACACAAATTGTCATTGCCATTATCAGTTCCACGCAAGGTGAGAACATCAATTATTTGGGAGCTCAATGGGGTCAAAAATGGGGAATTGGGCAATCCGAAGAGGATAATGGGATCTTAATACTATTAGCCAGAGATGATCGTAAAATAGCTATCAATACTGGGTTTGGTGTAGAACATTTGTTAACAGATGCCATGTCCAAACGTATTATTGAAAGAGACATTATCCCTTATTTCAAGCAAAATGATTACTACGGTGGACTCAATAGAGGTGCTGATGCGATTTTTGAAGTGATGACTGGTGAATACAAAGGTACGCGTCAAAGCGACTCTAATGATGAATTTCCTATTGGTTTTGTTTTCATGCTCATACTAGTGTTTATATTTATTATGATTTCCATTTCTAAAAATCGTCGTGGTGGAGGTGGAAGTGGAGGTAGAAATTCAGGTGGTGGATTTAGTCTTTTAGATGCCATCATATTAAGCAGCTTGGGCCGTAGCAACTCTGGTGGCGGCTTTGGAGGAGGCTCTGGCGGTGGTGGTTTCGGTAGTGGCGGCGGCTTCGGTGGCGGTTTTGGTGGCGGCGGCTTCGGTGGTGGCGGTGCTTCTGGTGGATGGTAGGTAATCGATTAATGCCACGGTGCTTGAAAGTCTATTAAATTCTAAAACGCACATTTTTAATCATTAAATCTCTTTTTTTTAATAGTCTCTTCTGCAGTATTGAAATAAAACTTCAAAATCCATTCTTGATCTTCAAAAATCAATCAAAAAAAATGCATTTCACGATCATTAGATTCTCCTTTTGACCCCAAACTATTAAATTTCCAACTAAAGCTCAACATAAAATATTGTTCCAAAACAGTGCTTTGTGAATCTTGAATGTAGTTTTGCGTGGCTGTTCGCTGTGCATTGGTATTCTGGTTCAACAAATCATATACTTTTAAAGTAATAGAACCTTTGTCATTTAAGATGGAATATGCCAAGGTAGAGTTCCAAAACCAAGAACTTTTTTGGAAGCCAGCAGCAACGTTAGGGTTATAGGTGAAATTGATATCATTACGCCATTCAAATTTTTTAGGCACAAAGGTAGTTGTACGGATGCCGAGTGAGTGTCGCAAGAAGGTTTGGTCTTCAAAATCTTCCAAATCATATTTAGTGTTTGTAAAAGACAATCGATAGTTAGGACGTATTTCGAACAATTTCTTCCAAGTATAAGTTACGCTCAAGTTAGGCGTCATGGAATTGGTCTTTGAAGCATATTGTACATCGTTATTGAAATTGATGGATTTATTAAAACTGGTATTCATTCCTGCTCGAACTTTCACAGTTTGCAGAGTATCAATCTTAAAATCCTTACTATAACTGCCACCGATATAGCTCTGGTAACCACCATCAACATTTGCATAGGTTGTGTTCCTTACAAAATCTTCATCAACAGTGGTTTTTGAAACAACCTGATCATTGGTCAAATTTCCATTGGCATAGATATAAAAACCTGTTCCCTTTTGAAAGTCGTATTTATTGAATCCGAGATACGCTCGATGCTCTACTGATGGTTTTAAATCAGGGTTTCCAGTTATGGTATTTAATGGATCTGACACATTTTGAAACGGTTGCAATTGAGAAATATTTGGTGCAGTATTGTCATAATCATAATCAAAATACAGAGACATTTTTGGGCTGAAACGATAGTTGAAATTGGCGTCGAACTCAATAAATTCAAAGTTGCGCTTCAAGCTCAAATCAGGACGAAGTTCATCTGAATTTTCCAAAGTGCGAAACCCATAACCGGACCCAAAACTAAAGTTCATTTTTTCAGTATTGTATACCACTTGTGCACTAGGAGTGTTTCGAATATTCTTATTTATGAAATTGGTGCTTAAATCAAAATTAAATATGGAATAGGTTTGTGAAACATCATCAAAATCAAACGTACTTTCTATATTTTCGCGTTTTTCATTTTCGAAGTTATATTTAAAGTCCAAAAACCATTTCTTGGCGATTAGCGGCAGTCTATAAGTAAATCCAGCTCTAAAATTAGTATTGCCCCGTTCGCTGTCACTGAACTGATTTCGAATGATATCACTGGGTGAATCACCAAAAATGTTCGTCTCTGAATTTAGGAAGTCTTCAGATTCTGTTGAGTTTATATCATTGTTTAATTCAAAACGCACAAAAGCACCTTTAGCACCAAATTTTTTAGTGACTTGCATTTCATTACTAAAATTTTTGCCACTATTTTCGACTAGTGATGATGTACTTGATTGGTTCGTCAAAACATTGGAAGCATCCCTAGAAGCCTCTTCTCTACTGAATTGTGTGGACGTATTTGAATAACGAAAAGATGGATTCACATTGATTAAAAAAGTAGAATCTATCTCTACATCAAATCCTAAATTTACACTGTGATTATCGGTATCGCTCTGCGAATTGGAAGTAGAATTTGTAAAATATCGTCTATCTGGCAATATATTTTCCCGTTGTGTCGAAGTTGCGTTGTCAGAATGACTTGAAGAATTGAAATAATCAACCGATATATCTATTTTTTTGCTTAATTGATCAGCGTAATTAACACCGTAGTTTTGAGAACGAGTGATCCCTTCTCCTCCACCGAAAGAGCGTCCATCAATCGTAAATGAACCGTTACTATTCCAAGAAACTGAATTGCCTCCACCGAACATTTTTCGAATTTCACCAAAACTGAAACCAGTTGAATTGATATTATTACCTCCAGCCAAGACACTAATGCGCTGTTCGTTATCAAACAAATTGAACATCCCAGCATACTCATATCGCTTATCTGTGCCTGCACCTGCAGCCAAACGGCCAAAAACACCTTTATTGTTTTCCTCTTTGATGGTAAGATTAATAGTCTTGTTGTCACTATCACCCGCTTCACCAGTAAAACCTTCTGCCTTGGTTTTAGTATCTGTTATTTGTACTTTCTCAATGATTTCTTTAGTAAGATTTCTGGTTGTTATGGTTGGGTCATCACCAAAGAAAGGCTTCCCATTGACCAATATTTTATTGACTTCCTTTCCGTTTATGGTTATTTTGCCATCATCATCGACTTCTACACCTGGCAATTCCTTTAGTAAATCTTCGACATTTGCATCTTTCTTTGTTTTGAAGGATGCGACATTAAATTCCAACGTATCTTTTTTAATTATAATGGGAGATTTCGATTTGATGACCACTTCGTCTAAAAAGTTCGCATTTGGAATGGGAATAGTACCCAATACTATTTCACTTTTATCAATAAAAATTTCCTTTTTATAGGTCTCAAATCCTATCAAAGAAATAATTAGTCTCAATTTATCGGTATATGCTCTGTCTTCTATAGAGAACTTCCCACTCTTGTCTGTAATAGTGTAGGTAACTAAAGAACTGTCTTTGAGTGTTTCGAGATAAACCGTAGCTGATTCAAGTGGTGTTTGATCCTGTTCTGAAATTAAAGTACCTGTAATTTTGAAATTGGTTTGAGAAAAAGAAATGCAGGCCCAGAAAAGGGAAATTAATAAAACGAATATCTTCATTTGATCGATGGATGATTAGTAGCTTTCCAAAAAACGAAGATAAATCACTTTTCGTATGACTTTTCTTAAAAAAAGTATAAACTTAATCCTATGTATGTTATTTTTTTCTCATGTAGACACTGATCGGAACACCATGAAAATCAAACTGTTCTCTTAATTTATTCTCTAAAAATCGCTTATACGGTTCTTTGACGTATTGAGGCAAATTACAGAAGAAGGCAAATTGCGGCTGCGGAGTTGGCAACTGCATGATGTATTTTATTTTGACGAACTTACCTTTTAATGCAGGTGGCGGATTGTTTTCAATGATAGGCAACATGACCTCATTGAGTTTACTGGTTTTTATTTTTTTAGAACGATTTTTATAGACTTCAACTGCCGTTTCAATTGCTTTAAAAATACGTTGCTTGTTTAACACAGATATAAACACAATTGGCACATCTGTAAATGGCTCAATCTCTTTACGGATTTTCTTTTCAAAGTCACGCGCTGAATTGGTTTCCTTTTCAATCAAATCCCATTTATTGACCAAAATGACAATACCTTTGCGATTGCGCTCTGCCAACCAAAATATGTTCTGCACCTGTCCATCGAACCCTCTATCTGCATCGGCAACGATCAAACAGACGTCGCAATGTTCTATGGCTCTAATACTTCGCATTACAGAATAGAATTCCAAATCTTCTTTTACTTTTGATTTGCGACGAATTCCAGCCGTATCTACCAAATTGAATTCAAAGCCAAATTGGTTGTATTTTGTATCGATAGAATCTCTCGTTGTACCGGCTATGTCTGTTACTATATATCGGTCTTCACCAATCAAAGCATTTATAAAAGAGGATTTTCCGGCATTCGGCCTACCAACTACTGCAAAACGGGGTAATTCTGATTCGACTTCTGGCTCGTAAGGCGGCAGTGCTTTTACTACTTCATCCAATAAATCTCCAGTTCCGCTTCCACTCGTACTGGCAATGTTATAGTATTCCCCCAACCCTAATGAATAGAATTCTACAGAATCTTGGGCCCTCTTATTATTGTCAACTTTATTAACCGCTAAAAAAACCGGTTTGTTGACTTTTCGGAGTAAGGCAGCAACGTCTTCATCCATCCCAGTGACACCAGATTCCACGTCGACCATAAAAATAATGACATCAGCTTCATCGATGGCTAGTTCTACCTGTTTATCAATTTCCGCTTCAAAAACATCATCGCTTCCCAGAACATAACCACCCGTGTCGATAACGGTAAACTCACGACCATTCCAGTCCGTCTTACCATAATGACGATCTCTAGTCACACCACTCACTGCATCAACTATCGCTTCTCGTCGTTGAATTAAACGGTTGAAAAATGTTGACTTTCCGACATTCGGCCGACCTACTATTGCTACTATATTGCTCATATTCTTATATTTAATCTACTTTACATATCCTGTAAGCGAGTGCAAAGGTAGTGTTTACTTTCTGAAGAAAAAATAGTAATTTGAGGTCACAAATCAAGTGATATGGAGACGACTAATGAAATTGTCCTAAGACCGCGCTTTAAAATGGAAATAAAACATCCTAATGAGGACGTTTTACGTGCGTTTGAAACTGTAAAAAGCACACAGTCTAATTTTATAATCAGTCGGGTGGATGATCATGTTTTTATTCGATTACCAAAACATAAGCAACATTTTTGGTCACCTCAACTTCATCTTGAAGTGAATGAAAGAACTTCAGAATCTTCCGTGCTACATGGTTTATTTGGACCCAACCCAACAGTATGGACACTATTTATGTTCATTCATTTTTTTGTCGCTGGAATGTTTATTGCCTTTGGTATCTGGTTTTATACCAATTGGACTTTAGGGAATCCCTACGGAATTCAAATCGGATTGATGATTCTTATGATTGTAATTTGGTTTGGATTGTATTTTGCGGGCCGCATAGGAAGAAACCGAGGAAAACCTGAAATGCATCAACTCCACAATTTCATGAATGACACTTTAAAAAATAATCAGTTGATTTAATTTCTATTATTGATTATAACCAAAACGTTTGAGTTGTTTTTGATCACTTCTCCAATTTTTATTGACTTTTACATAGAGTTCCATATGGACTTGTTTACCAAAAAATTTCTCCAAATCCTTTCGTGCTTCTACCCCTACTCTTTTTAATGCAGCTCCTTTATGGCCAATAATAATTCCCTTTTGGGTTTCACGCTCTACCATGATTACCGAACGCATTCTTATAATGTTTTCTTCTTCAAAGAATTCTTCAGTGTCGATTTCAACAGCATAAGGAATTTCCTTTTTGTAATGCATTAATATTTTTTCACGAATTGTTTCATTAACAAAAAAGCGTTCAGGCTTATCTGTTAATTGGTCTTTTGGATAATAAGGTGGTGATTCCGGAAGCAATTCGATAATCCGATTAAAAACCTCTTTTACATTAAAACCTTGTAAGGCCGAAATAGGATAAATCTCTGCATTTGGCACTTTCTCCGTCCACAATTGTACTTGGTTCTCCAGTTGCTCTTGGTCAGATTTATCGATTTTGTTCAACAATAATAATACAGGAATTTTTGAGTTGGTAATTTTTCTGAAAAAAGCTTCATCCTTCAGCTCCTGTTCCCCAATTTCGACCATATAAATCAGCACATCAGCATCATCAAAAGCTGATTTTACAAAATCCATCATCGATTGTTGAAGCTCATAAGCGGGTTTGATGATTCCAGGAGTATCAGACAAAATCATTTGAAACTCATCTCCATTAACGATTCCGAGAATTCGGTGTCTCGTAGTTTGGGCTTTTGAAGTGATGATAGATAATTTTTCACCGACAAAAGCATTCATCAAGGTTGATTTTCCAACATTTGGATTCCCTATAATATTTACAAAACCTGCTTTATGCATGTATCTCTAATTTTGCTACAAAGATACGTCAAAATGTTTTGTACAATTCAATCGGGTATTAGTTTAAGACAACTCTAACGGGATTCTTTTTCTAATTGGTTCAAAACATTATTAAATTCCTTATTTGTGTCATGTCCATATTTGATAGAATATTGACGCGTGAACTCTGCACCAAAGAAGAAGATAAGACAAGAATAGGATACCCACAATAAAACTAACACAATACTGCCCGCCGCACCGTAGGTAGAACCCGGATTGGATCGACCAAAATATAAACTCATCAAAAACTCACTAAACACGAAGAGTGTTGCTGTGAGGAAGGCACCTATCCAAACGGTTTTCCAGCGAATTTTCTTATCCGGCATGTATTGAAACATCATGGCAAACAATGTCGAGATTATTCCAATGGACAACAAAAAATTAACCCCGTAAAGAAGGTACAATACAATGTTAGGAAATATTTCTTTAATATAATCTGTCAATGCTGAAATAAGAGTTGTCACTACAAAACTGATCAACAATAAAAATCCGATGACCAAAATGAATGCAAAACTTTTAGCTCTATAGCTTATTACTTTTTTAAAACTAAAGTTTGAAGTTTGATCTACATCCCAGATTTTGTTTAAGGATATTTGCAAATGATAAAAAACGCCAGTAGCACCGAATAATATGGTTGCAATACCTATAATTGTAGAAATCATGTTGTCTTCAGAATTCTGTGTGTCGGCAATCATATTTAGAATAGATTTGGCTGCATCGGCTCCAAGAGCAGTTGTTAATTGTGAATTTAACTGTCCTGCCACTATTTCTGGACCCCAAATACTACCCACGAAATTGATCAGTATGACCAATAAACCTGGTAATGCCAGGACAGCATAATAGGCAACCACAGCACTCATTCGCCAAGGATCGTTTTTATCCCATGCTTTATAGGTTTTTACGACCAACTTAGGAAGGTGTTGGATTTTAAATTTTTCTTTAGCTTCAGTCATATTCATAAACGGAATTCTGTCATCATAAAATTACAATTTAAATTTTCCTGCCTTTCAATAAAATCAAAAAAATACTCTCAAGACAAAATTAGGTGTCAATCCCAATGAACTTTGCTCTATCTTTTGGCTATTGCCATTAAACACTTGATAGGTTGAGTTGATGACATTTTCATTATTGAGCACATTCCATACGGATACGCCAAAAGTTGCCTTTAAGTTTTTGGCAACGTTGCAATCGTACAATGCGGATATATCAATCCTTAAATAATCTTGAAGATTGCTGCTATTGGCTGGTTCATAATTTATGTCATTGCCAATTACCTGATTATTTTCTATAGGATTAGTCGTTGGTTTTCCTGAATGCCAATTGAGACCTGTAGCAATTTTTAAATGATTAGTATTGTAGGTCAAGCCTAAAGTTACGAAGTGTTCTATGTCAAAATTACTTGGAAATTCAACTTCAGGAAGCTCTTTGAATGTGTATAGATTCTGCATAAATGAATAACTCAACCATGTTTTAAAATCTCCCAATCGTTTTCGAACCAACACGTCGAGACCTTTCACCTCGTAACTGCCATTGGTCTTTATAAATTCATATTGGTTTTGAAACCCTTGGCTCTGGGTTGTAATTCCATCAACTTTCTTGAGGTATCCTTCAGCACTTAACAACCAACCATAATGAATATAATTGATACCTGCAGATACTTGCTTGCTCTCAATGACCGGAATATCTTTGTCATTGGACAATTGCCATCTGCGCTTTTCGATTCCCAAAAAATCATTTTGAAAATTGATGACTTGGGAAGTGTTTTGATGCTTGAATTCACCCAGGACTTCAAACGTAAAATATTCTAAAAACCGTTGATTAAAATTCAATCGTGGTTCAAGAATGCTCTTTTTAAATTTATCAATATAATTGAATCGTGCACCTACAGAAAAATTTGTTTTGCGATTGACAGCGGCAAAATTTAATTGGGAATATGTGGCAAACGTCCTTATGACCTCGGAGATCAAAGAGCGAAACAAAGGATTGTCAACGTCATCGAGATTCGTGACCTGCGTCTCCACAAATTGATGCCCTCCGAAAAGCTGAAATCTTTGATTGATTCTAAAATAAGTGTTCAACTTCAAGCTTGTTTCTGAAACTTTGTTCTCTTGGAGAAATCGCTGTGAAGCCAAAATATTTTCATTGATGGCCTTTAATTTATAATCAGTTTCGTAAACGGAAAAGATACTTTGCCATCTATCGTCCCACGTCCTTTTATATTGAAATCCTGCAGCGATACTGTTTTGGGTCACTTTGCTTTGCCTAGATTCTTCGATATCATTGACGGTTGCATGCTCATCAAACACCAATTCATCAGCGACATTTATGAAATTCAGGCGAACCTCGTCTTTTGGACTAATTTTATAAATCCAACGTAAAGACATATCATAAAAATCGAATGCTTTATCGGAATTAACAGTGTTGCTCGCATTGGCTTCCACTTCTGTATTTTGGGAAATACGATCAAAAAACTCTTTATAGGTTGGTGTTTCTACAAACTCACTGATGGATTTTCGACCAGCAATTTGCAGGGATGATTTTTTTCCAATTGGTACATCCACAAATCCGTTGGAATCAATAAAGTTAGCGCCTATACTCCCATTAAACTTTGAATTGATTTGTTCATCAGTTTTCATGGCAATTGTGCCAGAGATTCCATCAGTATAAGTCACGTCGGTACCATTTTTCAACAGCGAAACCTTTTGAGTTATTTGGGGGTTATACATGGAAATCAATCCAAAAAAATGACCAGATTGGTACATCTTTATATCATCCCAGAGAATCAAATTTTGGTCATGAGTTCCACCTCTAATATTGATGTTTGATACTGTTTCATTTTCACTTTGAATGCCTGGAAAGGATTGGACAGATTGCAGTACATCAGCTTCAATCAGTCCAGGCAAAATATCGAAATCTGAAAAATCAATTTCGTATGAACCATTATTCAGTTTATTGATACCGCTTACGATATAATCAGATATCACAACTTCCGACAACGACTGAAGCTCCTGCTCCAAGAAAATAGTTTCACAGGCGTTTTTATTGAAATCCTTAATAGATTTGGAAGACGACTTGTATCCCAAATATCGAATTTTAATAGCTTCATTCTGGTTTTGAACTGTCAACTGAAAAAAGCCGTTTTCATCTGTAATTGTTGAACTTTTTTCAGATTGGATCGTGGCAAACGCAATCGCAGATTGGCTCCCTTTTGATTTCAAATAACCACAAATCGTCAAACCATCCCTTTTTTTTATGGATACAAAATTATCATTCAAAAGTGTGAACATAAGTCCAGTTTGGGCTCGTAAATAATCCAACACTTCATCAAATGACATTTTTTGATTTGGAGGAGTTAAGGAAACACCAATAATGGTATCTTCAGCATAGTTAAATCGGTAATCGTAATGCTCCTGTAATTGAATGAGAATATCCAAAAGAGGTCGCTTTTCGTCTGTGTCTTGAGCCATTGCAGAATTTGACAAAAGAATACTGGCGAAAACAAATAAAAAATAGACTCTATTTTTTATGACCATATATGACAACTTGCTTTGGCGATACAATTTTATAGGTTAAATTTAAAGGTTGTGTAACTGACATCAAAGCATTGTCCAAGTTATTATGCACAAAACCACCTGTAAATAATGGGTTTTGTGTGATGTTCTGTAATTCTATATTCAAATCATATTGCCGTTCCAGTTCGGCAATGACTTCTTTAAAGGGAACTTTCTCAAAACTACTTACATTGTCCAGCCAATGCGGTTCATCTAAAGTGGTGCTGCTTTGAGAATAATTGCCGTTCAATATCCGATAGGTTTTTCCAGCAGTAAGAGTTTCCGAAATGTCATTTGAAGTTACTTTCACTACACCTTCATAACATGTCACTTCAAAATAGTGATCACGTTGTTTTACACTGAATTCGGTGCCAACGACAGTTACAATTCCTTTGGAAGTGACCACATCAAATGTTCTGCCTTTTTGTACTTGGAAAAAAGCTTCACCTTTCAAAGTGACTTCACGCTTTTTATCCCAGTTTTTTTTGTTGTATTCCACTTCAGACAGCGCATTTAAAGTCACTTTAGAAGCATCAGGAAGTTCAATGGTTGTTTTTTGATGTGCCAAGGTATTGACTTGAATTGTCGGATTATAAAACAAGGTGAAATAAAGTCCCAATGCGATGACAAGCACACTTGCAATCCGTAAAATCGGATTGGTCCAAAGTGGTTTTGGTGCTTTGGTATTTTTAAGTTTGTTATTGAATGTTTCGAAATCATCAACTTTTGATAGATCAGAAGCCTTGAAATCTTTAGCGTTTTCAACGATATCAACATAAAATTGATATTCATCCAATGCTTTAAAAGCTTCGTGCTCTTCTGGTGTCAACTCATCATTTAACCATTTCTCTATCAAGTATTCTTTTTCCATATTCACTTATATAACAACTTCATCATCCTTTATCCTGATTATTTTTTCAAAAAAACTTCTAATTCTTTTTTAAGACTGTCAAAAGCTGTGTAAATTCTGTATTCCACAACCTTTCTTGTCACTCCTAATATATCTGCAATTTCTTGATGTTTTTTGCCTTCAACCTTATTCAGCATAAATGCAACTCGCTGTTCTTCACTTAGATTACTCAATGCTTTTTGATAAGTTTCATAATACTGTTCCTTTTCCAATAAAAATTCAGGTGTTTCATTGGTATAATCCTTAGTCTTTAGTTTTTGATGTTTCAAGACCACCTTTTGATGTTTGATGTCATTCAGTACCATATTATTGGCGACAGTAAACAAGAAAGATTTTGCCTTGTCGATGGACACATTTTTACAATTCTCCCACAGTTTGATGAATGCCTCTTGAGCTTTATCATTTGGATTGTACTTTGCTCCATATTTGTAATAAATGAAATCATGCAAATCTTGTGCATACTTATTATAGATGCTGGAGAATATATGTTCCTTACAAATCGTGTCGTTTAAGTTTTTTGGCAAGGGCTTATGATTTAGAATTTTAAAATTAATTAAAAAAAATCGAAATTTTTTCAGGAGTTTTTAAATCGAGGTTGTTTTAATAGTATAATGCCGAAACTAATGAAATTCAAAACTACAAAATATATATTTTTAGGATTCCTGATGTTTGCTTTTGTATTAAACCTTTCTTGCCGGACGGAGGAAATTGAGTTTGAACAAGCCCCTCCAGAAGAGACACTGATACCAAATAGCCAAGTTGCCAACTTAATGCAACGGGTCGCCATGAATGATGGATCAAATGACAATATTATTGATTATGCGAACTGTTTCAATATTCAGCTTCCAGTTACAGTAACAGCGAATGGAGTGCAATTGGTGATTACATCGCCTACAGATTATGATTTGATTGAAAGTATTTTTGACGAATTCGACAATGATATTGATACGATTGTAATTGAATTTCCCATAACTATTATTCTTAATGATTTTACATCAGTAGCCATTAATTCCATTAACGAACTCTATACGTATGCTAGCAATTGTAATGGTGAAAATGAATTTGACGATGATATAGAATGTATCGACTTTGAATATCCAATTACGGCATCAATTTTTAATACAAACAATGAACTTATCACAAGCATCACTTTAACTGATGATGAGCAGATGTATAATTTCATAGATGATATTAATGACAATGATATCGTCACTATCATTTTTCCTATTATGGTAGTGATTTCTGATGGCACATCCATTACCATCAACAATTTGAATGAACTACAAAATACCATAGAAAATTATGGTGATGATTGTGACGAAGATGATGATTATGATTACAACGATGACGATTGCAACAATTGTTCTCCACTTCAATTAATCGATCTATTAACAAACTGTTCAGATTGGACGGTTGATAAATTGGAACGAAATGATATAGATTACGACAATGTCTATGATGGATATCTATTTAATTTTTTTACTGATGGAAGTATTTCTGTTTCCTGGAATATAACAACTGTCTACGGTACATGGTCAGCAAGTGGCACAGGAAACAATATTACAGTAGATATTAATATCCCAAGTTTACAGTATTGTAACCTCAACTGGAATTTGCACGAGATTCAAGAAAGTCCGGGCGAGACTAAAATAGATTTACGTGTGGGCGGAGATGATAGGATGCGCTATGAAAGTAACTGCAACTAAATAAAAGAAATATAAAAACAAACTTTAAACCTTAAAATTTTTAATTATGAAAAATGCATTTTTTTATTCCATACTCTTGATGTTGAGCTTTTCATTGATGTCCTCAAGCTGTTCCTCATCAGACGATAATGGACCAACTCCTAGTGACAATTCAGTGGTGATAGCAGAAGTCACTGCAACGGTGGAAACTGGTACGTGGCGAATTACAAATTACATTGATTCTGGACAAAATGAAACCAATGATTATAATGGATATGATTTTACATTTAGTGATAATGGTGTTTTAACCGCAAATAATGGCACTAACACAATTACCGGCACTTGGTCTGTAACCGATAGCAGTAACAGTACAGATGACAGCAATGATGATATTGATTTTAATATCTTTTTTCCTGTTCCAGACACTAATGTCTTCGAAGATTTAAACGATGATTGGGACCTTGTAATTTATACCAATACCAAAATTGAGTTGATTGACATAAGTGGCGGTAATGGTGGCACAGATACCTTAACATTTGAAATGAATTAGAAAAATAGAGTGTTTACCCTCCCCGAATTTTTTGATTAATAGCTGAACTGCTTCAGCCCTAACTCTGAAGCAGTTTAAATAAAACAAAAGATTATGAAAAAGTGGATTGCAATCATTGTGCTGATACTTATCGTTGTGATTGGCTACAATTACATCTATCAGGACCATCGAAATATAAGTAGTGAAGCACCAGAATTTGAATTGAATGCCATTTCTATAAAAAATGAATTTGCATCCAATAGTGTGGCAAGCGAAAAAAAATATCTTAATAAAACTGTCGCTATTCTTGGAGAGGTTTCTGATAGTAGCGATAAAGAAATCACCCTAAACTCGAGTGTTTTCTGTCAACTGATCGATAGTTTAAAAGAGCCATTGAAAATGGATTCACAAATAAAAATCAAAGGACGCGTCATAGGCTATGATGATTTGTTGGAACAAGTCAAATTAGACCAGTGTATAATTATTAATTAATCTTTAAAGACCATTTATTATGAAAAAACAATTACTTATTGCATTTACATTTTTAGGAATATTAACAGTAAGTGCTCAGACAACTCACAATTTAGACTGGTTTGCAGGAATCGGGTCAAACGTCGATTTAACTATTGAAACTGGTGACACTGTAATTTGGACCTGGACAAGCCCAAATCACACCGTTGAAAATGACCCTAGCGGAAGTTCTGTGGAAACTTTTAACAGTGGCGTTTTGGCCCCGAACGGCTCCACTTTCTCACACACGTTCACCGTTGTAGGCTCCAATGATTATTACTGCGGCATCCATGGAGCTGCAAGTATGTCCGGTACAATCACAGTCGAGGATATTTTAGGTGTCGATGAAAATGAATTGAAATTATTTACCATAGTTTCCAATCCTGTGACCGATATGCTTGTTGTGGAATTCCCTCAAGTACTCACCGGCGTCAAATTGACAATTCACGATTTGTTGGGTAAGAATGTTTTCAACCAAACATTTAATGAAAATCAAACAATCAATGTTAACGTTTCTGAGTTCAATCGTGGTCTCTATCTTATTTCCATTGAATCAGAAAACAAAAAACAAACTCAGCGTTTTATAAAAATTTAAATGAAGTATTTAATCTACATCCTTTTTTGCATTCCCAGTGTATTGTTTTCTCAAGACGATTTGCTTGCGGAAATCGATGTGGATTCTATTCAAAACGACTATGCAATTGCTGCCTTCAAAGGCTTGAAAATCGTCAACTTTGAATCCACAAAACTAGTCGCTAAGAAAGAATTGACCTTTGTAGTTTCTCATCGATTCGGAAGCATTGAAAACGGGTTTGACAGCTTTTTTGGATTAGATGATGCAGTGACTCGATTAAATTTTATATTTGGCATTACCGATGGATTTAATGTTAGTGTATCCAGAAGTTCTTTTCAGCAAATTTATGAATCCGCTATAAAATATCGAATTGCAAGGCAAGTTAATAATGGATTTCCATTCACCATTGTTGGATATCATTCGGTATTGATCAATACTGCTTTGGAAAAAGATAATCTTCCAAAACTAGAGTTCAAACATCGCGTGGGCTATACAACACAATTACTGATTTCGAGAAAAGTAAGTACGAAATTATCTCTTGAACTAGCTCCAACATATTTTCATGATAACTATGTTGCTTTGGACAGCCAAGATAACTCGCAGTTTGCAATGGGTTTTGGAGGTCGTTACAAACTTGGAAAACGCTGGTCTTTAAATGCGGATTACGGTTGGCATCTCAACCGATCGAGTGATTCACCTTTTAAAAATCCAATATCCATTGGAATAGATTTAGAAACTGGCGGTCATGTGTTCCAAATGCATTTTACTAATGCGCAAGCCATGAATACCAATGGTTTTTTAGGTCAGACAGCAGGTGATTGGGGTGACGGTAATATTTATTTTGGATTTAATTTGAGCCGTGTTTTTTGAAAAATATGCTATGAAAAAGAAAAATATATATCCTATTTATGCGATTTTGATAGTTCTGTTTGGTTGCACCAATGCAAGTGAAAATGATTTAATCGACCAAACAGAATTACCAGAATTGGTAACATTTGTAAACGACGTTCAACCCATCATCAATAACAATTGCATCAGTTGTCATACCAATCCACCGGAAAATGGAGCACCAATGCCTTTGCTCACCTATGACAATGTGAAAGAGGCGGTTCAAAATAGAGGATTAATAAATCGTATTTCTTCCCAAGATTTAAGCTTTTTGATGCCGCTTGGAGGCCCAAGATTGCCACAAAACCTTATTGATACAGTCATTCAGTGGGAAGCTGACGGATTGTTGGAAGATTAATTAAAATTAAAGAATCATGAAAGCATTACTGATTGCAATACTTTTTATAAGCCTCAATTGCTTCACCCAGACAAAACACATCACCAAGACAGGCAGTGTCAATTTTGAAGCTTCGGTTCCTTCGTTTGAAGAAGTGGCGGCAAAAAACAGTTCGGTCACTGCCATCATCAATACTGAAAATGGTGAAATTGCTGCTTTGGCTCTTGTGAAAGCGTTTCGGTTTAAAAACGCATTAATGGAGGAGCATTTTAACGAAAACTATGCCGAATCACATAAATTTCCAAAAGCCACATTCGAAGGGAGTATTGAAGGGTTTTCTTTAGATCAGCTGTCTCATAAGAAAAAACCATTTAAAATCAAGGGACAACTCACTTTTCATGGTGCAACCAAAGAGATTACTGATTGCGTTGCCAATATTTCAAAAATCGAAAAAGGCATTTTAATGGAAGGTAGTTTCAAGGTCATGGCTTCCGATTTTGGAATTGAAATCCCTGGTGTGGTTAGGAATAAAATTGCAGAAGATATTTTGGTTGGTTTTAGTTTTGAACTTTCTAATTAACTAATGACAAAATAACGACATCGATTCGTTTTCCTAAAATTTCTTTGTTTTCTCCACAATTTCAATTAATGAGTTTAGCGTACTTACTAATCAAAAATATTTAAATAGAATATATACCCCATTTTTATCGATTTTTGACTCGATAAAAGCATGCAAACTCAATGACAACGATACTCCCAATGACGATTGGATTCTTGATGATGAGCCTTTGAGGTGGGCACTCCTGTTTGCATAAAGATAGGTAAAGCAATAGCAATTTTGCTAGTTTAACGAATAAAGAAGTTGTTTGTGGGATTTTTAATATCTGTACTTGATATTATATTATTTTCCAAAAATTAGTAGGGCATTAATTAATGACTATTCATGGAATCACAAGAAATTAGAGGGCTTTATCGTGAGATATTTAAATCGTATTATAAACCTTCTTTAGAAGAGCACATCAGAAAGATGATGGAGCTGGATGCCTATTTACCATATAGTTCTACATTTTTTTGTGTAACCAACACCCAGAATTTAAGTTTTGAGTACATCAGTAAAAATATGCACGCTTGTTTGGGGCTAAATATGGAAGATCTTAAAGAAAAGGGTATGCGGTATTTTTGGAGCCGTATGCATCCCGATGATATTGAAATATGGTTGCAAGCTATGAATCATTTGATGGATTTTACACTTGCTGAAATTCCAGAGGAGAAGCGAAAACGGATGAGCTATACCTGGAATTACCGATTGAAAAATGCCGCAGGTACGTATGTCAATATTATTCAAAACACGACACCTCTTGAGTTTGACACAGCCATGAAGCCTATTATTGGACTAGCGCATTATACCGTTCTTAATACTGATATCAAATTGACACTTCCCATCATGGCGACCGCCAAATTGCTCAATGACGAGGATGTTTATGAGACAAAGTACTTTAATAACTTTTCGCAGAAGCTACTTTCTGATGACGTAAGTAATCGGGAACGTGATATCATTAGATTGCTGGCGCTGGATTATTCGAGTAAGGATATTGCCGAGAAACTACATATCAGTTCTAATACAGTGGATACGCATCGGCGTAATATTTTAAAAAAACTAAAGATTTCGTCTACCGGTGAATTAATTGGGATGTTGAAAACCAATACATTGTTTTTGTAAATTACTGATTACCATATATAAACACTATAATTACAGCAATCTTTCGCCGTGTGCATTTAATCGATGATTTTAGCATGTTACTCTAAATACTCAAATTGAGTATTGTACAAGGAATTAATAATCTACAATTTTACAAGGCTATTAATTACTTTTAGGGATGTTTATGTTAAAGCCTGTTTTCTATTTGTTATTTTTTAATGAATATTAGACGGGCTTTTACTTTATATTTTTTAATTTACTTTCCCGGCTTTTATAATACCTTGTCTTGGATACAGTGAATGTTGTTCAAGGCAAAGACATGGCTTCCGAAAGAGTTGTTAAATATTAACTTTATTGATATTTAAATATAAATACCCTTCAGGATTTTGAAGGGTATTTTTTTTATTTCTTGATGCAAAGATGTTAAAAATTGATAATGATGAAATTCTTATATGTCTTAAATGAAGATAAGGGTTATAAACCAAGTAAAAAAATGTTTTAGGGGTGAAAGCTGAAGCGTTTATCAACTATGAGGAATGCATCTGGAGCCATGAAGAAAACACCTTTGAATCATCAGATAGTTTACTTTATCCTCATCAAAATAATGGAAACCCAATTTATAGTAAATCCTTATTTGACGATAGATTGTTAATTTCGAGCTCTGAATCAGCCTCAAAATTTCCTGGATATATTGATGGAGCAGTCCATTCAGTGAATAGCACTGCTAAAAAATAATGAAAATCTTGGATTTACTAGATCAATTCCTTCGTCGAAAAGCAGGGTTGACAGAAGAAGGTATTTAAAACTGTAATATTTAGAATAAGCCTTCAATAGTACCACTCTCATCAATCGTAATCTTCTCGGCGGAAGGAGTAGCAGGTAATCCGGGCATACGCAAAATGTTTCCGGCTATAGGAATAATAAACCCTGCGCCAGTTGCTATTTCAAACTCTCTGATATGAATATCAAAGTGTTCCGGACGGCCCAAACGCTTTTCATCATCACTTAAACTTTTTTGGGTTTTGGCTATACAGACCGGTAAATTTCCATATCCCATAGATTCATATTTACGTAATTGCGAACTTGCCTGATTACTTAATATCACGTGGTCCGCTCCATAAATGGTTTGACAAATCTTTTCCATTTTACTGCGTACACTTTCATCGAGACTGTATGTTGGGGAAAAATCTTTTGTACAAGTTTTCACCGCCTTAATAACTTCTTCGGCCAGATCTAAACACCCTTCTCCACCTTTTTCCCAACCATAGCTCAGAGCTACGGGAATTCCCATTTTTTTACAATGAGCCACCACGACTTGCATTTCAGCTTCAGTATCAGTTTTAAAAGCGTTCAATGAAACAACGATTGGAATTCCAAAACTTCTTAGACTGGAGATATGTCGTTCTAAATTGGGTAGCCCTTCCCTAACTGCTTCGACATTTTCTTGAGTAATTTCACTTAATGGTTGGCCACCATGATATTTTAATGCTCTTATGGTAGCGACCAAGACAATGGTCTTGGGAGAAATTCCAGCGGCTCGACATTTGATATTCATAAACTTTTCTGCACCTAAATCGGCTCCAAATCCCGCTTCAGTTATGGTATAATCACTTAAAGTCATCCCCATTTTTGTCGCAATGATAGAGTTAGTTCCCTGTGCAATATTTGCAAATGGTCCGCCATGTATAATGGCAGGATTTCCTTCCAGTGTTTGAACCAAATTCGGTTTTATAGCATCTTTTAATAGCACTGCCATTGCACTATGTGCATTTAATTCTTTTGCATACACAGCCTTTCCTTCCCAAGTATCACCTATATAGATATTCCCACATTTTTCTTTTAGGTCTTCTAAATCGGAAGCTAAACATAAAATCGCCATAATTTCAGAGGCTGCCGTTATATTAAACCCAGTTTCTCGTGGAATCCCGCCAGCTTTTCCTCCAAGTGCGGCCACAATATTTCTCAATCCACGATCATTCATATCCATACACCGTTTCCAACTTACCGATCTAGGATCGATACCAAGACTTCTCGATTTACTTTGTATGTTATTTTCTATGAGGGCAGAAAGAAGATTGTTGGCTTTTTCAATAGCATGAAAATCACCTGTAAAATGCAGGTTAATGTCTACCATAGGAATTACCTGACTCCAACCACCTCCTGCAGCGCCACCTTTAATGCCAAATACGGGTCCCAAACTAGGTTCCCGTATGACCACAACTGCATTCTTATTTAAACGATTGAACGCATCGCCCAGCCCTATGGAAGTTGTTGTTTTTCCTTCGCCAGCGGGAGTAGGTGTGATTGCAGTCACCAATATAAGATTACTCCGTTTTAATTTAACTTCATCAATAATGTGCAAAGGTATTTTTGCCTTATCATTACCGTAGTACTCCAACTTCTCTTCAGGAATTAACAATTGCGCTGCAACTTTTTTAATATGTATAGGGGTAACGCTTTGTGCAATTTGTATATCTGTCATAAAATTAATTTCTTTTTCGAAACGGAATAAAAAATTAATTCTATTTACTGAAAAGTGGTTGGTATTTTTCTTTTTCAAAAAACAACAAGATAAAATTAAGTACTGCTACAAACAGCGCTGGCCAAGCATCAGCAATATCTTGATTTGAAATAATAAAAATTAAAAATGCTGACGATAACGGAAAAAGAACCAGTAATAGAAAAGGTGTCCATTTATTAAATATTAATAATAATCCTAAAATGATTTCAAAAACATAGAGTATTGGAAGATATATAACCGCCGCATCTATAAAATTCTGTGCGTCTATTGGCATGTCACCATAGGAATGAGGCAGAAAATGGAAAAATTGATTTAACGCGTATACGATTAAGAAAAGGCCTAGGATAACTCTGAGCCAAGTTTGAAGTGAA
>JAGXIE010000117.1 GCA_024635765.1 Flavobacteriaceae bacterium
AGATCTAAAATCTGGTTGGCTTTTCTCTTCCACCACGCCATCCGTAAGTCTGACATCTATGTTCGGACTTAAGGTCGTTGTGCCTGAAACTCCAGAATAAACAAAAATATCCGAGGCATCTATAGCAATGGATTCCGGCAGGTGTATTTTAAATTCAATACGGTTAAAGGTCGCATACCAATCGCTTGGTTTCAAGTTCCAGTAAAATTTAACCCCATCAGCTTCATGCAAAAACGCATTGGTCACACGATATCTGATTTCATAGTGTTGTGGTCCTGTGATGGTCTTATCGGCATCGCCAATCTTTATTTGATAGGTATCACTCAACTTCTGTTCAAAGTCAAATGGTGTTTCAAAGGTACGTCCTGGCACTTCGACATTGGTGATTTTAATTTTTCGAATCTCCTGTGTTCCTGCTTCGGTCAAAAGATCGTACTTGGTCTGAATATCTCTATAAATACCGTGTTTATAGGTGGAAAAGGTCAGGTCATAGCGTTCGACCACGTCAAAATAACCTTCCTCATGAATCGTAATGTTTACCGAATAAGCATCCACTTCAAAATCTTGCGAATAGCCCATAGTAAAGCAAAAAAATGCAATTAACAGTAACGAGAAATGTTTCATTGGCACTGGTCTAAAAATCGTATTACGAAGAAGCATCGAAGGTTCGTGTATAAAGATGCCATGGGATTCAACTGATATAGATACTTCTAAAAACTCACCTTTATGTTCTCACGGCTCGTAGCATCAGCTTCAAAATAGTCGAAATGTTGGTATTTAAGGATCCCTTCAAACAGAGCGCCAGGAAGGCTTTCTCCATAAGTATTGTTTTCTCTAACGGTCCCATTATAATAGCGACGACTTCGCTCAAGGTTCTCTTCAATTTCGTTTAGTCTGGCTTGCAAATCGAGAAAATTAAGGTTTGCCTTTAAATCTGGATAGGCCTCACCTAATGCAAAAAGGCTTCTTAAGGTCTGTTGCAACTGGTTTTCTGCCTTAATTTGTTCGTTAATATTGCCTTGAGGTACTTCTATCGCCGCATTTCGTGCTTGTATAACCCGTTCAAAAGTCTCCTTTTCATGGCTGGCATAGCCTTTGACGGTTTCCACCAGATTGGGAATTAAATCATAACGGCGTTTGAGCGCTACATCCACATTACTCCAAGCATCCTTTACCAAATTTCGGTTTTTGGCAAAGCGATTGAACACACTCACTATCATCAATACAAAAAGGACAATAAGGCCTAAAACAATATAAGTAATCATAATTAATTGGTTATTAAAGATACCATTTTATGGACGGCAATTGATTTATAATGAGGTACTAATATAGTGAATTTTCTGGATTGAATTAATGGAAACCAAAAACGAATAGATTCAAAAAATTGTTAAGAACAATGAAATAAATTATTAGTTTTACGGATAATGGATGAGCTTCTGCACAAATACGTTAATTCCCTTACAAAACTCAATAGAGGATTTAATAAAGACCTAGGGAAAGCACCTCATAAACCGATTTTATTACTTTCCATAATCCAATTAATTAATAATAAAGAAATTAATTCAAATCGAATTTTTATAACCTCTGAACTGTTATTGGCATATAGAAACACTTGGGAATTTCTGGTTAATTCTGCTCATATTCCAAATTTTGCACTGCCTTTTTTTCATATGAGAAGTGAACCATTTTGGTGCCTCATCACAAAACCTGGAATGGAGCTTATTGTTAATAAATCTAAAAGTATAAAAAGCTTTAAAAGTCTAAAAGATTCAATTGCCTTTGCCGAAATTGATAAAAATCTTTATAGTTTGCTCTCAGAAAATTCTACGAGAGGTATCATACAAGAAATAATCCTTCAAACATATTTTCCGTCTACAAAATCTAATTATTCTACCATAAGTTATACGGTAAATAAGCTCGAACTCAAAATTGAAAATGAGATATTAAATGAAGACAGGGCAGAATACCAATCCCATATTAAGGCTTTGAGAACAACAATGGATAATGATGAATTTGAAGAGGAATTATTTATTAGAGGAGGCTTATTCAAAAAAACTATTCCAAAAATATATAAGAATAGTTGCTGTATTTCAGAAATGAGAATTGAGTCGTCAAAAAATATGCAAATGGTTGATGCCTGCCATATTATTCCATTTAGTATTTCAAATGACGATACAATTCCCAATGGTATTTCATTATCCCCAAATCTTCATCGGGCTTTTGATAGAGGCCTGATTACAATAAATCAAGATTATATAGTTAGAATTTCACCCACCATTAATGAAAATGATTCAGTATTTTCATTATCCCAATTTAATGGGAAGAAAATAATCCTTCCAGAAAAAACAAATTGGTACCCATCCCCTGAATCTCTACAATGGCATAATAAAGAAGTCTATTGTCTTTAATTCAGTAACAGCAATAAATAAAAATTCAACTTATTGTCATCGTTCTAAATTAACGACTATCCTAATAGTGAGCCTTTTTATTTATTAAAATTACAAATTTAGTACAGATGTTTTATTTTCAACACTCTTATAAGTTCCTTTGATAATTAAAAATTTATTCATTACGCATCTAAAACAAGAATTAACAACATGTTTGGGCTATTAACTAAATCGGAAAGAAGCAAAATATATAAATAAAATTGACAGTGCCGTTTTTATCGAAGTTGATTCATGGATTTATTAGTTTATTAGACAAACTCATTCTACTCTTTACTAAAAAACCCTAAATATCTATCATCAAATGTTCCTACTACAGTGCTTCTATCTAACAACATATTAAACTCTTCACAACTTGTTTCAGGGAGAATACAGCAATTATGACAGGCAGATCCATTTACGTTATCTGGCCCTTGGCCGCTTGATTTCCCTACATCAGAACATACTGGATCGGCAGAACACCATTCAGCTTCTACAATCGCATTCCTAATCAAAGGCCCTAAATAATCACTCTTACCTTGCCTTACAAGCCCTCCTAATGATCCTTCTGAATCTCCTGATGATGTATATATAAGGATTCCATTCATCCTTGATTTGGAATCATCAGAGAAATACAATTTTTCCCTTAAAGAAGATGATCCATAACCACAATCAAAACATAACTTTTTAATTAAGAGGTGGGCAAAAGTATGCATTGCTACAAAGAAGGGATTAATATTTTTGGGATTGTCTTGAGGTCTTCTTCTAAGCATTGATGAATGATATCTATTTATTATACCTGAATGCTTAAGGCTGCTTGCTTTTAACCAAGCATCAACAACTTCATCATTAAACTTTAAGAAAATACCTTCTCCATATACTTCCACAGCTGGAAGCCATTTTACTGTTTTGTTTGATAATTCTCTTTTGTCAATTTTATTCATAGGATTAATTCGTGAAAAACCCTTAAAAACTCTAGTTTCTTTAAGCCTTTCAATGAGAACAACACAATCGAAATATTTCTCTAACATGTCTTGATCTTTATATTCCTCAAAAGTCTTAACTATTGCCTTTAAATCTGAATTCTCCGAATCTCGTCCTTTTAAAATATAATCGTATTCTTCATGTCGTAATTTTAGTTCAGCTGGTAGTTCCAACTCATCATTTTCGGAATCATCTTTTAATAATTCTGACATTACTCCAGATATTAATTCTTCTTTTGAAATAAGTCCAAGTTTAACATATGTATGGTTGGATAGAATTATGGTTAAAACAGGAGTTCCATTTTTCTCTTGCTCATAATAATTTCTTAATGTCTCTTTCCCATTTTCATCGATTACTTTCACTACATATTCATTAGCGTCAGATGAGCCTTGGGGCAAATAAATGGCCGATTGAATTTCAGAAAAATGAACATTGGATGCTCCACGTATTAGCACCTGTAAATGATTATTACATCCTTTTGCATTATTAATACCTTCAAGTCCTAACCAAGGCCTATGTCCTTTACAAAACTGCCCTAATGGATTTTTATCTTTATCATTTGGATTATCAGAATCAAAATTTTGACTATCCTCTTTGTTAAAACCAATTCTTGCCAATGCACTATCAAATACTTTTAGATCATCTTTTCTAATGTTCATCAAGCCAGCTAATGATCTACGATCTCCACATGTACATCTCATGTAAATGCTGCCCAAATCACCTGAACCACCACCTGTGTGATAAGAAATTTCATGCTCTATTCCATCATTAGGTACAACTCCATTATGAACCCATTCTTTAAATGGTACATCTTGAATATGTCCAGAAGGACAGGCTGCAACAAACCTTACTGGATTCATTTTTGATTTGTATTTACTCTTCCCATCCCAACAGGCAATACACTCTATTTTATCGTTAGGCTGGCCTAAAGGGACGATTTTCATTTTTCCACATTTATGATTTGTGCAATAGTGCCAACCTGGAAATCTAACAGCAGGTATTTCAAGTTTATTATTCTTTTCTCCTGCGGTTTTATATTCAAAGGGCTTCATAAAATATTCTACTCCCAGTGTATTTTGCAATCTGACTTCATTAAACCGTAAATCAGACTCCTTAATACTATCATTTCCTCTATTGACTTTCCCCTGTTCAATTTTCTCATCCCATAAATTCAAACCACAAACCATGAGTGATAGTTCCTTTGGAAAATTAACAATCTGTCCAATTCCAAATGGTGACAACATTTGACTACTTCTAACTTTATTTTTTTTACTCATCGTAATCATTATTTAAATATGTGCTAAGAACAGACTCTGTATCAACTCCCCTCATAGAAGTAGAGGTAGCGAAAGGAGTTTTCCTAAGCTTTACATCTTCCCTTACTTCGGAACTACTTGCGTACATCAACGGATAGAAATCTTCATTCTTTAAAATTCCAAAATTACTTGCGTCACCATAATTTTGAGCACCGCCTAACTGCCAGTATTTTATTCTGCTCTCAATTAATTTTACTGTATTTATTACCTCGTCAGGATCAATAATTTCACATCTTTCTCTGATTAATTTCTCAATAATTGGAGTTAAATCATGAAATTCATCTGATATATTAGGTGTGTTAATTAAGGTGCCGGAAGCAAAATGACGTGTTAAAGCTATAAGAACAGCATGTAGCCCTTTTTGCCGAGCATTAATAGAAAAGGGTGTAACTGACGTAGGCTCTACATTTGAATAAATTCGGCTATGATATCCTTGAAACTGCTCATAATGTGACTTATCTCGTGGTTTTGAAGGGCTATACATTGTAAAAATAATCCCAGGGCCAGAAGGGACATCTCTACCAACTCTTGAACTGGCTTGGATATATTCAGCGGTTGTTTTTGGCTGTCCATGTATAAACATCAAACCCAGTCTTGAAATATCAACCCCTGTCGCAACCATATTAGTAGCTAAACAAATATCCAAAGCTTGTGATTTACCAGAGCTAAATTTTGTCTCTAGTTTTTTGAGAATTGCTGGAATTTCAGAAGAACTTACTCTACTTGTCAATTCTTCTATTCTGTTTAAATATCTTTTTTCACGTTTCATAATTAAATCTCGACTTTGAATCTGACCAAGTCTTTCTATAATATCACCATGAACTAAAGAGGATGCTCCACCTAATTCTCGAATACTATTAAAATAACCTAAAAGAGTCCAGTAATAATCTATCGTCATATCATTATTTAATGCAGTTAGCTCTTTAATCCTTTGAAGTACCATTGCATATGTTCTAACTATTGCAGTTTGTGCAGAAGGGTAACCTGATGCCAGAACCCCAACATATCTCCTACCTGGATATAATTGAATACCACTATCATCTACTTCATCTAATGTTTTCTCTTGTGAAAACCAAGTATCTCCAAACTCAAGTCCTTGTGCCGGAAAAATGCTCAACTGCTCTTTTGTTTTGATTGAGTACAAATTTTTAACCTGCTCATATGCTTTGCTTATGGTAGCAGAAGAAGCTATTACTTTAGGAGGTACGAACTCAATTTCATCCATAGAAATGAATGGTGGTTTAATTTTTTTGTAGTCATTGCAAAGTATTTGAACCATTGTTTCATATAATCCAACCATAGTGCCTAATGGACCCGCTATTAAGTGCAGCTCATCTTGTATGATTAATTCAGGTGGACTAACCCTATATACACTTGTTAGGTCATCTTTTCTAAATCCAAATAAATTACCAGCCTCTTTTTTCCAAGGTATCATTGCAAACTTATCAACAGTACCCAACAATAAGGTTGGTGGATTTTCATATATAGATTCATCTACTACCTGAAGTGGTAAAGGAATTTCTGAATACTCGCAAAATGAATTTTCACATTGAAAAAAAACTTCACCCGTTTTTCCATCTTTTTTATGAATCCCCCTTGTCCTGTTATCTTCTCCATCGAATGAGGTTATTCCATCAACCTTACCCATCTGCGTTCCACAACAAGGGCACTTCATAAGAACAAAATTATATTCTTGCTTAAGATCCTTTTTTAGATTATTTAGTTGTGCTCTAGCTTCAGCGATCTTGTTGGGAGTTGAGGATCCTCCAACCCATAAACCAATAGAAATTGATTCTTCGCCCAATTCTCCAAATTCAAATCCTTCTTCTCTCTGTTTTTTATTTTCAATTCTTATTAAATCACAAGCACATATTAAAGATGCAGCTCTTTCATACTGTTGAGTAGTTAACAATCTCAAAGTATAACGCATTAAAACTGTTGTACCACCATAATAATCCCAGTTAGATTCTGATTTCCCTTTTATTCTTCGATAAAAAATATTGAAAGCAGTTAAACCTAAATATGCTTCTGTTTTACCTCCACCTGTAGGAAACCATATTAAATCAACTATCTCTCGCTCTTTTGATTTAGAATCTACTATTGACTCTATATTCATAAGGACAAAAGCTAATTGGAATGGCCTCCACTTACCATTGTATTTTCCTTTATGGAAATTTTCCAAGGATTCAAATTCATTGGTCTTTGTTTTTTCATCAAGGTAATCTAATACTAGGTTCTGACTTCTACCTGTTCCAGTTTTACGCCACTTTCTGATTTTTGCTTTAGACCTTTGTTGCTGCCATAACATTGCCCTGTTCATCCATCTGAAGCACTTTACTAAATCAGAGTCTTTTTCAGCTTTTACTAAAAGTTCGATACCATTTTTTATTCGTGATAGTGATAATTTGCATTTTTCAACATTTGCCTTAGCTGCCTCTCTGTAATTTTCAAATTCAACAGTATCAGTTGATATATCAATTCCATCTATCCATAATTTATAATTGTCTTTTAGGTTTATCAAACTTTCCTTTGCTTTATCCCAATCTCCAAGGTCCGAAAGTTCTAACATGCTCAAAGAAACATGGGCAGTAGGTGCTACTTGTGGTAAATCATAAACTGGAATTACAGAGGTTTTAATTTCTTTTACTATCTCATATTTATTTTTGCTATTTTTATCAATCTCCCATTCTACTGAAGTACCGTGTCCAATAGAATACACTCTTTTTTTTCTATAAAGCATATTCAATTCTTTTTCTTCATCAGTATCAGTTGTCAATTCCCTCTCTTTATATGGGACAATTAATGATTTATTATCTGTGGTTAAAGTAAGTTTATTTTGATACAAAATTTTATTTGGATTTGTACTATCATCCGTTATAGAGTGTTGAGCATTTATTAATACAAAAGTATAAGTCAGTAAATTTTCTTTTTTGTCTTCAGTCGTAGTTCTATCAAAAACTCTTAATACCAGCCAATCCTTATCATCTGTACTTTTGATAATAACTTGTTCGTACGATTTCCTGTTTTCTGGAATAAGAGAATTTAAGTTAAACTTTAAAAGTTCAGGTTTTATAGGACGTCGTATCCAATAATCAGAATCAAAACTGTTACCATCTTTGTCTATTAGAGTGACAATCTTGCCTTCATCATCTAATTGTTTTTTCGGTTTTTTATCTTTACCTTTTTCATAATAGGCAGAATTTATTATTAATTTAATTTCGGCGGATTCTTGTCTCAAAAAACGTACTGTAAACCCCATAGCTGAAGGTAGATATTGATTTGCCATACCAACTGGCTCCTCATCTTGATCATCACTTAATCCAAAATTTGATCTTTTATTTTTTGTTAAATCACCATCTTGATCCTCTTCAATCACCAAATTATCAAGGTTATCTTCTTGATCTTCATCTTCTATTTTGCTTTCGTATTCAGTCTCATTATTTATTGCTTGTTGGGGATATAACATTCCTGCCCCATATCTTGATTTAGGAGAGCCATGGACGCTCGCTAAAAGAATTTCTTCTCCTGTAGATTCATCCTTATATTTTGTTAAAGGGTCAGGACCTACAATCTCTCTAATTACTGCATTGACTATTTCATCCCTGATATTCATATTATCGTAGTTTTTGGTAATTGTCCGTTATTAACTGTTTAAATGATTCTTTAAGTTTTAAATCTAAAACCAAGTACAATTCTTGCTTAGCTCTTGAAATTCCAACATACAAAAGTCTTTGCATGCGTAAAGATGATAAGTCATCAAAATCATAAAGGACAATAATACTGTTTTCAAGACCTTTAAATCCTTGAATTGTGCTCTGTTGGACTTCTTTTTTAATCATCGATAAAACAGGCTCATAATCACTTAAAACTGAATTCTCTATTGCCTTCGGGGATAGTAAAGTTACTTTATTTAGTGGTATTCCCCTTTTTTCAATATTCAAGAGAATTGTTTCAATTTCTTTGGAGAGATCCTTCTTATTGAAAAATACACATTTAACAATATTTCCTTGATAATTTCTTGAGGTGAATTCTGGTAATTCAACTCCTGTTAATAAGGTATTCTGTTCTGCTATACTTTTAGTATTTCTACAATTAATTTTTAACGGTGGAAACCTAGTATAAGAAGTGTAAGAATTGAGTAATTCAAAAATTTTTTCTAGATCATCAGAATAAATCGCTTGATTAGAAAAATCCCCAAACATAATCCAATTACCTTTTTTTATACCTCCCTTTAAAATATAATCAAATACTTCTAAATAATTCGGTGAGAGTAAATCTTGTGCTTCATCGAGAATAAGAAAATCCAATTTATCATCCTCATCAATACTGGTATTTTCAATTAAGAACTCTAGGGGTAAGGTTTCATTAAAATATTTGTTTTGAGACTCAATATCTCTTGGGGGATATGAATTTGTATTGTTATCTAAATATTTATGAAGAGAACCACTGTATACGATATTATCCTTTTTGGTTGTCATGTTTCTAATTGATTTATTTAGCTTATCGCCCAATTGGGTGTTAAAGCAGAACAATCCAATTTTTAAATTTTCAACGGCCTTACGTTTTGCAATTTCCAGTGCCATTAACGTCTTTCCTGTTCCTGCTCCACCAGTAATCAAACACCGTTGATTATAGTTTACAAAATCCAATAAAGAAAACTGCTCTTTTGTATAATCTTCTATTCCTACTTCATTATCAATCATTCGATTAATTTCAGAATAGTTTATTTCTAAATCGCCACGAAGTATTTTTAGTAATTCTTCACAATCCTTTTTATCTGGTCTTGAATTATTTACATCATACCAGTATTTGGATCCATTTTCCCTATGTGATCCCTTACTTAAAGTTGAAATATAAGTACCAATTGGTAAATTCAATCCTTGCTTTGTAAGTACTTGCCATGAATGCCCTTCGGGTCCAAAATCAATGAATTGATTCATACTAGTAAAGGCAACACCATTACCCCATAAAATTCTATTGAAACGATCGTGCATTTCTTTTTTATGCTTTATTTTGTCTAAAACATATTTTCTTATTGAATTCATTGTCAAGCTCTGTTGCTCAAAAGGCCCAGTTTTTTTACAATTAGTTTCTCCATTTCGATTTGTGAAGCACCAATCACCATTTTTTCTTGAAACCCCGCCATGCTTAACTTCAATACAGAAAAAACCTTCATTTGGGGCTAAAACTAAAAAGTCTATTTCCCCTGACATATTCTTAATATGATGACTAGTAAAAACTGAATGTAGAATATACATCGATTTAGTAGATCCATCTAGCTTAAATTTCTTGTACAAAATTCGCTCTCCATCGGATGCAAATTCAGTTATATTATCGGGTATTAGCATAGTATCCTTCTTGTATTAATATAGTCCACTTCCATATCCTTTTTATCAATAGACAATATCTTTCTCGATTGGACTATAATCGGGCTACCGCTAATTATTATCTCTAAATCAATATCCATTATTGATTTAGATGAAAGTTGATTAACAATTTGTCTTTTAATTTTAGAGCTTAGGCCAATAGTAAACGATACTACATGTTGGTACGCAATATCCAACTCTATTAGCTTGTTTTCAATTTCAGTTTCATTATTTGCAAGGAGTATTATTCGAAGATTTTCGTTTTCTGGTTTCAAAAATTCATCATCAAACAACCAATTTCTTATATTCAATTTGGAAGGATTACCGTTATCCAAATTGTATTCTTTCTTTGTTCTATCCAGTAATAATTTCAATTTACTGACACTGCTGCCGCATTTTATGTAGAGCTTTTCTAAAGTTATTTTCCAGTATTCTAATTTTTCTAAATGACTTAATATAGTTTTGTTAGATTTAGCTATATCTCGCATCGCATGCCTATCCTTAACATACTTGAATATTTTATCTCCAACATTCAATTCACCAATAGCTTTTTTAGAAACCTTTAATTTCCCATTAATATCCTCTGTTTGTGCCAAAATTTTACTGCTATTTGGTAAAAATAAAAAAGAACCATTTTCGAAATTAATTATATCACATTTTACTGAAAATGAAGACTTTAAATTATTACCAATTCCATAACCTTTGTATTTGAATGTATGTAAATATTGAAGGTCTTCCTCTTCTCCTTCATTAACTTTTTTTAAGTTCACGACTAAATAATTATCTAATTCTAAAATAAAGTCACTTTTTTGTTTTAATAAATACTTATCAGGTAGAGGTACTAATTCTTCCAAATTATCTGTGAAGTATCCTGCCAAAGTTCTACGCTTTAAATATGCATAAGTTAATGAAGCCTCATTCTTCCAACATAATACTTTTATTTCAGGTACAAAATCTACACAAGTGGCATTCAATAAATAACTTCCTGAATATTCTGAAAAGGGATATCCTGTGAAAATAATTTTATTAGACTCTGATGATGATAAATTAATTGAAATTGCTTCTGATGGAATAAATAATTTATTATCAGACTCTATGGGCAACAATTGTGCAAAGACATTTTCATTTATTTCAAAGTGTTTTGTGTTATTTTGAAAATTAAATGATATTGAAATTGCTTTTTCAAAATCTTTTACAATATTAAGTGGAATGCTACTTTTAAATTCATCAAAAATCGAGTTGAATTTGGCAATTGAAGATTTTATAAACTCACTTGTCCCCATTGAATTCTTTAAAGCGTAAAGCGATGGATAGAAGTAGGTGTAAAACGCCTTTTGTAATCTTTCAAAATCATCCAAATCCTTTATATGGCTTAAAAGTAACGGACTCAATATGTCAAGTTCTCCTCCTTCAATCACATCAATATCAATTGACTGCTGCGCATATCTTTTGCATTGGTCCCAAAGCCCTTGATCGATATAATTGGATCCATTAGTATGCCTTTCAAGTTCTTGAATTTTATGTTTATTCCAATTCAATCGAAAATATTTTGGATTATTTTCAAATAATTGATCATAAAAATTAAAGTCTGTGTTGTTTTTCACATTTCTATTTGATATAAAAATGACAGGTATTTTTTTTTCTAAAAATCCTTTTATGGCGTTAGGGTATTCATATATTTGGCTAATATCATTGATTATTACTGCTCTAATTTTTTTTGGTAGTGACTCTTTTACGCCAGGATATTTTTTTTCTAAAAACTCTATTTTTTTAGGCATCTCGCTTTCATAATCAGCAAAAAAGCCTCTTATATCTTCATCCAATTCTTCAGAGATCACATCGGTACCGTCTAATTTTTCAATTATTTTTGTTAAATCCTCCTTTGCATTATTTATATCAAGTATATCAAAAAACCTATTCATAGAATTTTTGAAATCTTCAAAAAGATTCAATTCATCATTATCGAAAAAATCAATAAAGAATTTTAAATCCGGTTTAATGATTAAATTTTTACCTGGTGGATAAATTTCCGATAATGGAGAATTGTAAATTTTTACATTATTTAATAAATCATTGATGTCTTTAACATTACCTCTACCTGCTATTAATAATACTTTTGATTCAAGATAATTCTGATTGATAGTTTCAGGGTCTTTTGGTACTAATATTTTAGAAATTGGATTTCTATTATTTTTACATTCTCTATAATTTTTACCAAATGTGCTTTTTTTACTTAAGGACCTTTTACAATGCACCTTATTTAGTTGGGACTGTAATTTTTTATTGATTGGAATACCACCTTGATCTTTAAACTTTAAAAAAATAAAGTCTTTTGTAATTCCTTCCACCTCTCCTATACTATTAAAAATTTTGACCTTATCTCCCTTATTGTACTTGATTCCTTCTATCTCATTATTAATATGGTCTTCAAAGTAATAATTTGTTAGAATAGATATAGCAGTCCATAAAGAGGCGCTCTTTTTTTCAGGAAAGCAAAAAAATAGTGGAGCCTTATCACATTTTCCACTATTTAATTTCTTACAATATTCGAGACTAATTCCTGCGCTCAATTCCATTATTGGACTAAAGGAATAGTCCCCCATTTTCAAAAAATTTAGACCGCAAACATAATCTAGTAATTTTATCATTTTTTAAATATTCTATAAACTATTTCGGCTATTTGAAAGGCTAAATAAGGTGGCACTGCATTACCCACTTGATGATATTGTGCTGTCCTTGGTCCTCTAAATAAATAATTGTCAGGAAAAGTTTGTATTCTAGCCGCTTCCCTAACAGTTAAGCTTCTGCATTGATTAATATCATAATGAATAAAATAATGCCCATCTTTTGAAATATGACTTGTAACGGTTGTGGCAGCGCTCATTGGCATTTGAACTCTAAATCTATCAGCAAATTTTCCTGATGTTGCACTTTCGTGGTCAGGCAACAATTCATCTTCATAGGGCCCATAATCTTTTAGTCTCGGAAATCTGCCATGTTTCTTTGCGTAAATTGCTGAAAACATATATCGTTTTAAGTCTTCCAATAAATGAGATCGGGATTGATGATTACAGACTCCCTTAAGTTTTTCATCTCGAAACCAATCAAATAGTGGATTTAAAAGAGATGGAGTATCATAATTCATGTATTCAGAGCCAATACTTAATAATTCGAAATTTGAATCACCATTAGAATTATCATAATTCAAATCTTCCCAACCTTTAAATTGTTTTTTGAACATTTCAATTTGTCTATTCCAATTAACATTATTGTCAACTATATTTTTATAAACTCTTTTTTTCTTGCCATTTATAATTTTACTAGAATAAATTGACCTTCCTAACACACTTCTTATTTTTGGCAAGTCTCCTATCACATCTATTAAATTAATCTGCTTTTCATTTTCTTCAAGGATTTGAGGAATTTTAGAAATATCCTCTCTTATACCAAGAAGAATAATTCTGTGTCGTTTTTGCGGTACTGTGAATTTTTCAGACTTTATTAGAAATTCCGAATCGAATTTATATATTGGATTTGAATTTTCATCGTAACCTACTGGTCTATGTGATAAACTATATATTTTATATTTAGGACATTTATACTCTGGAAAGACTGTTTTAGGATCATTTAAGTCTTTTAGCATCCAATCAAAAACTTTCTCTTCATTTACTTTTGCAGATAACAAGCCTTTAACGTTTTCCATAACAAATACTGCAGGCTGGTGAGCAGCAATAATCCTTAAATATTGCTTATAAAGATATACTCTATGATCTCCATCATCAATTCCGCCAACTCTTGATCTTCCGGCTAACGAATAAGCTTGGCAGGGAGGGCCGCCAATTAAAACCCAATCTCTTGATGATTTTAAAGATGCCCTTATTTTTCGATCAATTTCGCTTGGGGTGTACTCACTCCCTCCTAATTCCACTTTCCAACTTTCCTCAGTAGCTATTTTTGCTTGTTCAGGATAATCTCTAAATAGGCATTCTATCAAAGATTCTCTCTTAACTAAATTTGATTCTTTTAAAACATCGTAATAATCATTTGGAACTTTATCCTTATCAAACTTTCTAAAAAAACTTCTCAAAAGAAGAGTTTTATGTGCAAATTCATCTTTTTCAATGGATAGTTTTATATCGTAAACTCTTTTCTCTTTATGATTAACAGATGAAAATCCTTCACCCAAACCACCGGGCCCAGCAAATAAATCTATTATAGGTATTGGTACAAAATCAGTTTTTGTTTTCAATTTAGCTGTTTCATTTTTCAACATTATTCAATTAATAAAAATAAAAAAAGGTGGTTATAAAACCGCCTTTTATTATAGATATATTAATTATTCGTAATTGTCACTTAAAACAAACTATTATTATATCCCTCTTACACACAATTTTTGTGTTGGGATTCAGTATGTTTTCTCACTCCACCCCCACAATCCCCAACCCAAACTGCCCATCACCGGGCAACAAATAATTAATTCCACTCACCTGCTGATAATACGCCACACGCAAAAAGACAAACCGCACCCCATCCCCATCAGGCAAAGGCGTCGTCTGCATGGTAAAACCAGCATCCCCAAAATCAGGGTACAATTCTAAAAGCGCACTGGTCTCGCTCACCCAATCTAAAGACTCAAAATTAAAACGCACACTCATAATTTGAAGACCCATGAAGTCAGCACTGTTAGGAATTCCAGCATCTTTTATATCAAATTTGCTAACAGTGAGCGTGTAAGTATCCCAGTCAAAAACAAGCTGTCCATTTAAAAGCAAGGACCGTTTTGGCGTAAAGTTAAAATCCTTTAGCAAGCGTTTCGCATACGGATGAAGCATCCCTTTTGCAACAGTACGTTTACCACGAACAGAGACAGTATCCAAATTTTTAATTTTCATAAATAAAGATTGCATCCTCGCAGGCCAAGTGCCATCATAATAACCAGCTACGAAATTTCTAAAAACACGTCTGAAATGTGCATTTGTCGTAGAAGCCGCACCCATTTCAGAGTTCCAATCAGCAATAATTGGATGTTTTTTAGAACTATCACTCGTAAAACCGCCTCCAGAGACACGAGCGAAATCCTCACCCAAGCGTTCATAGAAGTTGACACCTCCAAGAGTTCCCTTCACTTTGATAATACCCTTTTGTCTGGCCATACTAATGATTTTTAGTGAGTTAAATCACACTAAATATATAACTAAAATCGGTTCAAATGACACGAAGCCCTATAGTATCTTGCTATTAAATTCCTATATATACCGATTTTATGCCGAGTATATGCCGAGTTTGTACCGACTTTATACCGAATCAAATGAATGGACACTCAATAGTTAAGGCCGAAAAACCTGTTGATAACAGGGAATAAAAAAGACCCTTTCAATAGGGTCTTTAAGATTTTTCATTGAATTGATTAAATTAATTGAACTGAATGACCCAGATGTTATTTTGGCGATGGAAGTCAACAATTGATGGGATGGGAGATTGAAAGCAATTGAAAATAATTATCCCTATTCACAACGTGCCATTAATGAGGTTACTTATGGCATGTTACTTTATAGCAAGTTTCCCATTAAAGATATGAATGTAAATTATCTACAAAATAAAAAACTTCCCTCATTTGAGAGTATTATTACTTTGCCAAAAAGAAAAAACTTTAGCTTCCATTGTGTTCACCCAGTGCCTCCTACACATTTTAAAAACTTACCAGACAACAAAGGCCAACGAGAATCTGCCCTGAAGATAGTAGGCAATAAAATTAGTTCCAGACAGTACCCTAAACTACTCGAAGGTGATATGAACGATGTCGTCTGGTCACATGTTGATGAATTCACAGGAACTCAACACCCTCTACGATGTACGAGTGGGGAGAGGCTTCTTTAATAGTTACAACGCAGAGACTATTTTTATGAAATGGCCATTGGACCATATCTTTGTCACAAATGAATTTCGATTAAAATCACTACTGCGACTTCAAGACATAGGTCCGGACCATTACCCGATAATAGCTACTTTAGTATTATAATCCATTACACCTCCATATGAACTTCCCTGAATAGAGTTGACTGGTTTTGTTATGTCTTGAATAGTAATAAATCCATCTATACATAACCTAATACTTAATTTTATGTAATCGCCTAAACTGTAGCACACTTAATTTACCTCTTTCAGAATCATTACCAATGGACTTTTTGGATGCCTCGAAAAACTTCCGTTGTTTACTAATTAATTTGATGTTTGCTTTCATATAAATTGACTTTAAGTGGTCAACCTCTATCAGGAACGCACAACACACCTCACACCTCACACCTCACACCTCACACCTCACACCTCACACCTCACACCTCACACCTCACACCTCACACCTCACACCTCACACCTATTGACTAATTTCTTACTTCATTTTTTTATATAAGCTAATATTAAAACCGATATAGATCAAACTTTACGCGACTATAAGTTATATTGTAAGAACAATAAAAAGACAATAACACCATGGGTGACATGCAAAAAAAACAGGAAACTGACAGAAAAGACTCTAGCACAAAACATGCACGAGGAAGTAAGAAAGTGCATAGCGAAAAAGACGATTCCACAGAAGATGGGTACAAACCAAACAAGCCAAAAAAATAAAAACCATGAGCACAACAGAAGACAACAAAAACAAACATCGCGGATATACGGAAGACAGTAAACTTAATAATTCAGATGACAGTCTTGAAGGTCGATGGAGCAATATCCAAGCCGATTACCGCAAAAAGTACCCAAACATTACAGATGACGACATTAATTTCCGCTCTGGAGAGTTCGACCATATGATAGCGAGCATCGCTCGCCGAACCAAGCGAAGCACAGAGGACATAAAAAACGACATCCGTAGTTGGGATCAATAAGATTTAAATATTTTTCTTTGAATTACACATATTTTAATATCAACTAAAACAAAAATCATGAAACAGACGTACAAAACTTACGGCAACCTTGCCGCAAAAGTATCACGAATTTCTTGGGCTGCAATATTCGCTGGAACCCTAACCGCTCTTGCAGTGGTATCCATGCTTAATCTACTCGGACTTGGTATCGGGTTTTCAACCATCAACCCCATGACAGAAAATGACTCATTCCAAGGGCTTGGAACAGGCGCGCTCATTTGGTTTGGATTGTCAAACCTTATCGCGCTTTTCGTAGGAGGTCTGGTCGCTGGACGTATGTCTGGTTACCCCTCAAAATCAGATGGAGCCCTGCACGGATTCCTATCGTGGGCACTTTTTGCTTTAGTATCCTTTTTTTTGATGACCTCGGCAATTGGTACGATGGTCAACGGAATGTCGAGTGCAGTAGCCGGCGTCTTCGGTGATTCGCAGAATCATAAAGTAACAATTGTAATGGAAAAAGCACAACAAAAGGGACAAGATGATACTAACCTGTCTTATGATAACATCAAAAACGAAGTTTTTCAATTGATCAAAAAAGCCGAGAGATATAACGTGCTCCCAGACGATGCATCAGAAACTACACGTGAGGCGATTAGAGAAACCGAAGCGGCAGCAAATCAAGCCTTCGAAGATCTAAATCTCGATAGAAAAATTGAAGAATTCTTCAATGAACTTTCATTCGACCTAGACGAAAACGGCAATCTTAATATTACTGTCGATGGCGAAGTCGATTTTTTGGATAAGGGGGAACTCAAAAACTACTTAATTGAAAACACACAGCTAGATGAAGCAGAAATAGACGGCCTTATCAATAAATGGGATGAGAACATAAAAAAAGCTATAGATAAAGCAGAAAAATACTACGCACAAGCAAAAGAGAAAGCAATTGAATATAGTGACAAAGCAGCAGATGCCATGGCAAAAGCCAGTTTTGCAGCATTCATTGTGTTCTTTCTAGGTGCTTTGGCAGCATTTTTTGGAGGCGCTACAGGATCACCCTTGCTTACCGTTGCCGAAGAAAGAGAAGAAGAAAGAGAAGAAGAAAGAGAACATTAATTTAAAAATCAATAACTATGTCAGTATTAACTATACTTCTTAACATACTATTACCACCATTAGCCGTATTTATGAAACACGGCTTGGGCAGCACCTTTTTAATAAGTGTCATACTTACCATCATCGGCTGGATTCCTGGAGTCATCCATGCCTTCATTGTAAATGATTGACCTAAAATAAAATTATAAGATTAATTTGGCGGCCAATTATGTTGATCAAAAAAATCAATGCTACGCTCTTAATTATTTATCAAACCATGAATCCTTAAAAAGTTCATGGTTTTATTTTGCCTTATTCTTACACTGTCAGTTCGAGCCTTGGCGAGATACAAAATATATTTTGTATCAAAGGGAGCTTACGGTACAAGTCGAGAACTCTTGCATAAAACCTCAACACTGCCATCAAAAAAGATATTTATATTTACGTAGAACTACGTATATGAAATGTGGGCTATTTTCACTTACTTGCTGTAATAAAATATCGTAAGTGGATATTCACATAATTTGGATATAGACAATTGTCTATATCCAATTGTTAGCC
>JAGXIE010000118.1 GCA_024635765.1 Flavobacteriaceae bacterium
AAAAACAAAATAACAACCTTAAAATAAATTCTATGGCATTCGATATCGATATGATTAAAAAAGTTTACAAAACTATGCCAGAACGTGTTGACAAAGCACGTGAAATAGTTGGTAAACCATTGACACTTTCTGAAAAAATTTTATACGCCCATCTATGGGATGGTACTCCTACGACTGCTTTTAGAAGAGGTAAAGATTATGTAGATTTTGCACCAGATCGTATTGCATGTCAAGATGCGACTGCTCAAATGGCATTGTTGCAATTTATGCAAGCAGGGAAGCCAAAAGTGGCCGTTCCAACGACTGTGCATTGTGATCATCTGATTCAAGCGAAACAAGGTGCAGTTGCAGATTTAAAGCGTGCCAACGAAACGAGCAATGAAGTGTTCGACTTTTTGGCCTCTGTATCAAATAAATATGGAATTGGATTCTGGAAACCAGGAGCGGGAATTATTCATCAAGTGGTATTAGAAAACTATGCTTTTCCTGGTGGAATGATGATTGGTACCGATTCTCACACCGTAAATGCAGGTGGATTGGGAATGGTAGCCGTTGGAGTAGGTGGAGCAGATGCAGTGGATGTTATGGCTGGAATGGCTTGGGAATTGAAATTCCCAAAGTTAATAGGCGTTAAATTAACTGGAAGCCTTAATGGGTGGACAGCTTCTAAAGATGTCATTCTTAAAGTTGCCGGTATTCTGACTGTAAAAGGTGGAACCGGTGCTATTGTTGAATATTTTGGACCAGGTGCAAAGAATTTATCTTGTACAGGAAAAGGAACCATCTGTAACATGGGTGCCGAAATTGGAGCTACTACTTCTACTTTTGGATATGATGATTCTATGGAGCGTTTTTTGAGAGCAACAGATAGAGCAGATGTCGCTGATGAAGCCAACAAAATTAGAGAATATCTTACAGGAGACGATGAAGTCTATGCAAACCCTGAACACTACTTTGATGAATTAATAGAAATTGACTTGGAAACCTTGCGACCTCATTTAAATGGACCGTTTACGCCAGATTTGGCAACACCAGTTGGTGAACTAGGTAAGATTGCTAGAGAAAAAGGATGGCCAATTAAAGTAGATTGGGGATTGATCGGTTCTTGTACCAATAGTTCATATGAAGATTTAACACGTGCTGCTTCTATTGCGAAGCAAGCCGTTGATAAGAAAATAAAAGCAAAATCAGACTTCGGAATCAATCCTGGTTCGGAACAAATTCGTTTTACGGCTGAACGCGATGGTATTTTGAAAGTATTTGAAGACTTGAATGCTACAATTTTTACGAATGCTTGTGGACCATGTATTGGACAATGGGACAGAAGTGACATGAAAGGAGATGAAAAAAATACAATCGTGCATTCTTTCAATAGAAACTTCTCAAAACGTGCGGATGGAAACCCTAACACACATGCCTTTGTTGGCTCTCCAGAAATGGTCGCTGCGATTGCGATTTCCGGTCGTTTGGATTTTGATCCGATGAATGATTATTTAATTAATGAAGATGGCGAACAAGTAAAACTGGATATTCCCAAAGGAATTGAATTGCCTCCGAAAGGCTTTGATGTAGAAGATGCGGGCTATGTGGAACCAGTAAAAGATGGTAGTAAAGTTGACGTGTCTGTAAGCCCAACTTCAGAACGTTTACAATTGTTAGAACCGTTTGAGCCAATAGGAAACACGATCAAAGGAGCGAAACTATTGATAAAAGCCTTTGGAAAATGTACAACTGACCATATTTCCATGGCTGGTCCTTGGTTGCGTTATAGAGGACATTTAGATAATATTTCTAATAATATGTTGATAGGAGCAGTAAATGCATATAATAAGAAAACCAATTTTGTTAAAAACCAATTGACAGGTGAGTATGATGGTGTTCCTGACGTGGCAAGAGCCTACAAGGCAAAAGGAATCAAATCCGTTGTGGTAGGTGATCATAATTACGGTGAAGGTTCGTCTCGTGAGCACGCTGCAATGGAACCTAGATTTTTGGGTGTTTCAGCTGTATTGGTAAAATCGTTTGCTCGTATCCACGAAACAAACCTTAAAAAACAAGGGATGCTAGGTTTGACATTCGCAAATGAAAACGACTATGATTTGATTCAAGAAGATGATACTATTAACTTTTTGGATTTAGACCAATTTGCACCAGATAAGCCTTTAACACTGGAATTTGTCCATGCGGATGGAAGTAAACATACTATCAAAGCAAATCATACCTATAATCAACCACAAATTCAGTGGTATAATGAAGGATCTGCTTTGAATTTGATTAAAAAGCAAAATGCCGCTTAATTAAATTTAAAAAATAATACTGAATTAGCTCCTGATTTAAAAACTCAGGAGTTTTTTTATTTACTCTGGTATTTAAGATTCGAAATCGATCTTTATGGAACAAAGATGGATCAAAATGCCGGTCATCTAAAAAATTGCTTTGGGAGGTCTAACTCAACCACTTATCAAGAAAAATAACATTTCTTCTGTTTTTAGAAGCGAGTTTGTTAGATTTGGATAATGGTTTCGACATAGTTGCTGTGCCTTAATAGTTTTATAAAATGAAGATTACAAAAAAGCAAATCAGTAACATTATTTTTTTAATCATTATAGCTTTAGTGATCATTCCTCAAACGCGTCAGCCAATTCAAATTTGGCTGCATAAGGGCTTGGCATTATTTGGCCCATCAGTTATCGATGAGCAAAAGCGAACGACTTTAACCGATTATGACTGGCAACTTGTAGATGAAAATGGGAGTCCGTATAATTTTAGCGATGCTCAAGGTAAGGTCGTATTAATTAACTTCTGGGCAACTTGGTGTCCACCTTGCATTGCAGAAATGCCAAGTATGGAAAAATTATATCAAGAGTATAAGGAAGAAGTTGTGTTTTTGTTCGTTTCGGAAGAACAAAAAGAAGTGATTTCAAAATTTAAAAATAAAAATAACTATGACTTTTTAGTTTATGCTTCGGTTACTAAACCTCCAGATATTTTTGAAACAAAATCCATCCCAAGAACTTATATTTTGGATAAATCGGGAAAGATAGCTATCGACAAGTCTGGAGCAGCCGATTGGTATAGCGAATCGGTGAGGGAATTGATTGAAACGCTCTTAAGGGCGGAATAAAACTCTGAAAAAGGCTTTTATAAAAGTCATTGAGAATAAGGATTTCATAATATGGATGTCCTCTTTAAAAGATGTTTCTTCATCTAAAAAACGAAACATTGTAGCAACGGTGTTCTTGGAATAAAACCGTTCAAAAATCCAAATTCCCTTGTCATTATTCCTACTCAATACATCTAAAAAGATGGAATCATAAAACTTGAACTTGCTTTTAAATAACTTTGAGGAAGGATTTTTTCCATTTTTAATATTATGAATGATCTTGCTCACGTATTTTTCAGTATGCTTGAATGAATAACCCGTTGATCCTTTGACCCATCCACCGCCAGTGCCAATTTTGGTCACACGTTTAGTATGATACTCCCAAAATGGAAAATCCGTCATAGGGATATTGCCCATTTCGGTTTCCACAATCTCGTAGGTATTTAATTTCAGATGGTTGTTGATATAATCCTTTAATGCGTTGTCATAAACTTCTTCATCGACGGTGTACGGAGTGAAAAAAGTAAATTCGACTAAAGCTTTCGTTTCAGAAAAAGGTAATAAGTAGATAAAACTGGTAGATTGCTTATAGTTGAATCGATAATCCATCATTGTGAACTTGTCAGGCAGAAAACTTGGGGTATCTGTAGTTATAATCCATCCCTTAAAATGTTGATGAACAGTACTAAATTTTGAATCTTTCGTGTAAAAGTCATTTGGAATTCTACTATCGAAGATATGGCCTGCGGTATAGTTACTTTGCGCTCCTTTAACCAAAAGCTTATCTGACTCTTCAACGTCTTGTATATAGTCCGTAATAAATTGAATATTTAAGGAAGCTTCCAGCTGTTGTTGCACATGTTTATAAAAGTCAATAGACCGTATGGATTTATAAATGTAGTCATGCAAAGGTATCGTCAAGTCAAGGGTATCTGAATAGAAAAGTGCTTGATTATAACTCTTATGAACAATAGAATCCCACTGACCTTCACCTTTTTCCCAAAAACTCCATGTTTTATCGTTCGTTGTTTTTGAGGAAGGATCAATTAGTGCAATACTTTTTGAGTCAAAAAATGACTCATTTGCAAAACCTAACGCTAATTGCAATCCTGCTAAACCATTCCCTATTATGATATAATCGAAGTGGTTCTTCTTTTGCATTGTTTAACTTGGAAAGACTATGATTTTTTGAAGTATTTGAAAGGAACGAACAGCATCCCAAAGCATTCGCCTTCATCTTTGCCTAAATGCTTATGATGCATTTTGTGAGCACGTCTTACGCCTTTTGCGTACCAATTGTTAGCATTTCTGAATAGCTTAAAGCGTTGATGGATAAAAATGTCATGAACGGTAAAATAAGCAATTCCATAACCTAGAATTCCCAAGCCAATAGGTAAACAATACCAAAGGTCTTCATAGCTCCATAAGTAAAAGCATGTCATACTTACAATGGCATAGAAAATAAAAAAGGCATCGTTGCGCTCAAACCAGTTCTTATGGTCTTTTTTGTGATGGTCCTTATGAAGACTCCATAAAAAACCATGCATGACATATTTATGTGTAAACCATGCCATAAATTCCATTATGGAAAAGGTTCCTAAAAAAATCAATATCCAAAGAAAAATTCGCATCTTCAAAATTACATTAAATTCAATTGATATTTGACATAACTCCTTGTCAATAATTCTATTTTTTTATAGTTGGGCACTCGAATTCTTGATGATTTGATGTCTAGTGCTGGTGTATTTTTTAACTTTTTGAGTAGTTGATTGTAATATCTGTACGCCATAAAAACACCAAATTTTGCTTCTATGGGTAGTTCTTTTATTCCTTTGAGACCATTTGCAAAATCAACTTCAATATCATCTATAATAGCTTTTTTTGAGTTTTCGTCCAGTTGACTCAAGTCCGTATTCGGAAAATAAGTTCTGCTCAAATCTTCATAATCAGCTTTTAAATCTCTCAAAAAGTTGACTTTTTGAAATGCAGAACCTAAACTCATTGCGCTTTCTTTTAAGGATTCATATTTTTCTGAATCACCTTTTACAAATACTTTTAAGCACATCAAACCAACAACATCTGCTGATCCATAAATATACGTTCGGTACTCATCATCCGTAAGGTAAGTACTTTTATGCAAATCCATCCGCATACTTTTCATAAAGGAATCTACGACGTTTTTGTGTAAATTATATTTGTGGAAAGTTTCCTGGAATGAATTTAAAATTGGATTCAAACTAATTTTTTGCTCAAGAGCCAATTCCAAGTCGCTCTCAAAACGATTAAAAAGAGATTCTTTATCGTAATCGTGAAACGTATCTACTATCTCGTCCGCAAAACGAACAAACCCGTAAATATTATAGATGTCCTGTCGAATAGAACCAGAAAGCATTTTGGTGGCCATTGAAAAAGACGTGCTATAAGATTTTGTGACTATCTTACTACAGTGATGTGAAACGGAATCAAACAGTGCTTTCATAGCTTAATTATTGTGATATTTTTTAATTAATTCAGCAACCAATTTCCCGGAAATAAGAGAAGGTGGAACACCCGGTCCTGGAACGGTTAATTGACCAGTAAAATATAGATTCTCAACTTTTTTACTTTTCAATTTAGGTCTCAAAAAAGCCGTTTGCATCAAGGTGTTTGCCATTCCATAAGCATTTCCTTTATAAGAATTATAATCTTCAACAAAATCGTTGACACAAAAGGATTCCCTAAATATAATATTATTTCTGACTTTTTGAGAGGTCAAATGCTCAAATCTGTTTATTATTTTATCAAAATACTTTTCTCTTATCGCTGCATTGTCCTCTAGGCCAGGCGCCAAGGGGATTAAAAAAATTCCTGCCTCATTGCCTTCTGGTGCAGATTTGCTATCAGTAATCGAAGGGAAACTCGCATAAAATAGCGGATCATCGGGCCATTGAGGACAATCGTAAATATCTTTGGCGTGTGCTTCAAAATCAACATCAAAAAATAAGGTATGATGATTGACATTCTTCAATTTTTTATCGAATCCCACATAAAACAATAGGGAAGATGGTGCAAAAACTTTCTTTTCCCAATAAGACTCGGAATATTGACGGTAGGGCAAATCTAATAGTGTTTCAGAATGATGGTAATCCGCTCCGCTCAATACGATATCACAAGTTAAATTTTCTCCATTGCATATAATACCAGTTGCTTTACCATCAATCACATTGATTTTATCTACAGAACATTCTGTTTTAATCTTAACACCAAGACTTTTAGCTAGTTTTTCCATAGCTAAAATAACTTGGTACATTCCACCTTTAGGATGAAAGGTTCCAATTCCAAAATCAGCATAATTCATGAAGCTATAGAATGAAGGTGTATTATCCGGTTTTGCCCCTAAAAACAAAACTGGAAACTCTAAAATCATTGCCAATCGCTCATTCTTAAATTCTTTTCGTACATCTTTTTTAATGGTACTAAAAAATTGATTGATTTTTTTTATGGTCACTGGAGTCATCAGTTCGAATGCCGAAACACCTGGTCTATAAACTAAATCTTTTATGGCAACTTCATAATTGTCTTGCGCGTTCGCGATAAATTTTTTGAGTTTTAAGGAGCTGCCTTTTTCTTCTGCCTCAAACGTATCACAAATCTTTTCTAAAGTATCTTCGATCGTGATGTAATCGTCTTTGTCAAAGTAAACACTATATGCAGGATTTAATTTCTTTAGTTGATAAAAGTCAGATGGATGTGTTCCAAAATCCGAAAAGAATCGTTCAAATACATCAGGCATCCAGTACCAAGTAGGGCCAATATCAAAGACGAATCCATCTTTAATTAGTTGTCTTGCGCGACCACCAACTGTTTTATTTTTCTCAAGAACCATAACTGTGTTACCATCTTTAGCTAGGTAACAGGCTGCGGCAAGAGACGAAAATCCAGAACCAATAATGATTATATTTTGTTTCATTGTTCAACAAAAATAAGTAAAAGTTAAACAAAAACAATTAAGTTCCTTTTATAATTTATTAACAAGGTCATCTATGGTTTTAAATAATTTAATGGAATTGGGAAGTTTTTTAGCATCAATATACTCAACCATTCTACCAAGAATCCAAAATTGAGTATGAGGTTTATGGAGGATCTTCTCTTCAAAATCCTTTAGATATGAAGGCAAGCTTTCCTTTTCTGGTTTAACCGTAAAATAGGAAATGAAGGTAATTTCATCATAGTGGCCTAGAATGTCAACCAAACTATTCATTGGTACACTTGGGCCTAATAAAATGGATTGGTATCCATTTGAAATTATTTCAAGATTAAGATACATGAGGCCTAATTCATGGATTTCATTGTCAGGCAAGAATAGGACAAACGTTGATTTGGTTTGTTTTTGGTTTAGAGATTGATATGTTTCTGTGTTTGTAGATATTTTTTGTCTTATCAAAGTTGATAGAAAATGTTCGTGAGCGGGAGTGATTGTATCGGTTTGCCACAAAAGGCCAATTTCTGAAAGCAATGGAATGAATATATCATAAAAAATTTCTTTGAAAGATTTCTCCTTTGCTAGATTGTTATAAGTGCTATAGAATAGTGATTGATCAAAATTTAACATTGACAATTTTAACAAATTGAGTGCGTGATTTTGAGAACCGTTGCTCGCCGCAATATTTCTAACCATTTCAGCCTTTTTTTCTCTGGATAGGGAGGCTATTTTAGAAATTTTATAACCGTTTTCATTCAAATAACTTACATTGAGAAGCATTTGAAGGCTTTC
>JAGXIE010000019.1 GCA_024635765.1 Flavobacteriaceae bacterium
ATTTAAAAAAACTAACTGCAATTGTATTGATTTTGGAATATGGAATTTAATTATTGTAAATTCTCACTTATTTGTCTTCTTCTTCTTCTTCTTCTTCTTCTTCAGGAATAATATTGATCGTTGGTTCTTTCAATATTTCTTTGTTGGCAATACTGCGTTCTAAAGACAATAAAAGAGAAGGCAGAAGCAATAAATTAGAAAGCATAGCGAACAATAACGTGGCAGAAACCAAAGCTCCTAAAGCGACAGTTCCACCGAAATCCGAAATTGTGAATACCGAAAAGCCAAAAAACAAGACAATGGACGTGTAAAACATACTTACGCCGGTTTCTCGTAAGGCGGCATAAACCGATTTTCTGATTTTCCAATGGTTGGCTTGCAACTCTTGTCGGTATTTTGCCAAGAAGTGAATGGTATCATCAACAGAGATTCCGAATGCAATACTAAAAACCAAAATAGTTGATGGTTTAATGGGAACTCCCAAATAACCCATTAATCCTGCTGTGATAATCAGTGGAAGAATATTTGGAATTAACGAAACCAAAATCATCCGAAGTGAACGGAATATATAGGCCATGAATAGAGCGATCAAAAATATTGCGAGTGACAATGAAATCGCTAAATTTTTGACAAGATAAGTAGTGCCTTTCTGAAACACCAATGCCTTTCCAGTCATGATGACACTATAGTTTTCGGCTGGAAATACTTTGTTGATCTTCGTTTGAAGATTTTCTTCGATACGCTCCATTTTGTCGGTTCCGATGTCCTTCATGAATGTGGTGATACGCGCATATTGACCAGTGCTATCTACAAAATTTTGAAGCAAATTAGCTTCAGCGGAAGAGTTTTTGGCATACGAAAGAATAAAGCTGTTCTCTTGACTTGTTGGCAATTGGTAATATTTCGGATTGCCATTGTAATATGCCTGTTTTGAGTATTTTACTAGGCTCACTACTGAAATTGGTCGAGATAGTTCATGTGTTTCTTCGATGGCTTCCTCTAGTTTTTCCATACGTTTTAAGGTGCTCAATTTCATGACACCTTTTTTGTGTTTGGTGTCTATCATGAATTCCAATGGCATGATTCCACTAAATTCTTTTTCAAAAAAACGGATGTCTTGAAAGAATTCAGCTTTTTTTGGCATGTCTTCTATCAAACTTCCAGAAATACGAATTTGGAAGATACCAATGATGCTCAATACGAGCACTATTACTGCAGTAAAATAAATTGAGATCCGATGTTCTTTGACCATACGTTCAATCCAGTTGACAAAACCACCAATCCAACGCCTATTAAGGTGCTCTAAATGGCGATCTTTTGGCAATGGTAAAAAGCTATAGATGATAGGGATGATGAGCACACATAGCATAAAAATACCAAGAATGCTCAATGAGGCTACGATTCCAAATTCAGTAAGTAGTGTACTTTCAGTAAGAATAAATGTTGCAAACCCAGAAGCCGTAGTCACGTTGGTCATAAGAGTTGCATTACCAACTTTGGTGATCACTCGCTGCAGTGATTTTGCCATATTGCCATGCAATTTTACTTCGCGCTGATATTTGTTGATAAGGAAAATACAGTTAGGAATACCGATGACAATAATCAATGGAGGGATCAAAGCAGTAAGAACAGTGATTTCATAGTTGAGCAATCCAATAATACCAAAAGTCCACATGACCCCAATACACACCACTATCAATGAAATGAAAGTAGCTCTGAATGATCTAAAGAACAGGAAGAAAATGAACGAAGTGACAAATAAAGCGGCTCCAATAAACCAACCAATTTCATCGACTATGAGTTGTGCGTTTAGTGTTCGGATGTATGGCATGCCAGATACGCGAACGTCCATATTTTGACTTTTTTCAAAAGCTGCAATTTTCGGTTCTAAATCATTCAAAACAAAATCTTTCCGTTTTGGGGTATTGACAAATTCTTTTTTAAGATAAATTGCCGTACGAATCGTTTTGGTTTTATTATTGAATAAAAAATTATCGTAAAAGGGATATTGTTCAAATAATTCTTTTTCTAATGCATAAATTTGTTCTTTGGAATGTATGGAGTCTTTAATGAATGGCTCTAACTCAAATTTTTCTTTTTCAGTATTTTTTACAAGTTTCTGTAAGTCTTTGATAGACATGACCGCTTCAACTTCGGGATATTTTTTAAAGTCATCTGCAAGTTTGTTCCAAGCATTTAGCTTATCAACTGTAAAAAGAGTAGAATCATTAATACCAAGAACGATCAGATTGCCCTCTTCACCAAAGATTTTTAAAAATTCATTATAAGTGATGTTAACTTCGTTATCATCGGGCAAAAGATTGGCCTCGGTATAGGTAAAGCGCATGTTTTTCCAGTGATAACTAAAAAATAGCGTTATCAGAATGATACCTATAAGTATGCCTATTCTGTTGCGTAAGATGAGCCTCGCAACAACTTCCCAAAAACTTTTTGAAAATAATTTAGACATACAACATTAAAGTAGCGACAAAGGTAGAAAAAAGGGAAGGAAATGAGTCTTAAAAAAACCGATAAATTATACTTACAATGAGATGTTGAATGTAAACTTAACAGCAACATTATCTTCAAATAAAGGTAAATAATAAGCGCCGTAACGGTAGGCAAAACTCAAGCCAAAACCAAAGAGTAGTTTGTTGATCTCAAAACCGGCTTCCGAATAGCCTTTTTGCAGAGTGCCAAATTGAATATTTTGATGGCGTTCAATGTCATTCATGGTCCCAATGGCGAATCGAGAAATTAATACCATCTGTGGACGATATTTTTCAGTGATTCTGAACGGTTTTAAAAAATGCTTTAATTGCAATGTTGCCAACCTGTCGGAGAAGAATTCATTGAAATACATGGTCTCAAAGCTGTTAATTCCCGCAACCGAAAACCGTTGTAAAATTGTTTCTTTAGTGATATTGTTGGGATAAGCGTGATACAAATGTGTCAAAGGTGTTTTGCCTGTTGCAATACCGGCTGTAAGGGTCACTTCGGTAAAATGATTTTCTTCATAAAGTAATTTATAAATCGACCTAAAATCGGCTTTAAAGAAATTAAAATCACTATTGAGTACGTCCTTAAAACTCTGCGAAAGTTGAAGGGTAAAATTTGGGAATCCTTCCGTCTCCATAGCTACCTCGTCAACAGTCTCAAAGGTATTGAACGGATTCCATTGTAGGGAAACTTTGGCCATACTCATCCGAAATTCCCTGTATTCTCTGCCGTCAACGGCAAAAATATAGTTGTATGTAGTCGTATTATTGCTGCGCGATAATTGTGTCTCGGATAAAAGATATGGCGTAATTTGATGCTCAAGAGAAATTGCTTTTGTAATGTGATGGTGAAACAAATCAATATTCAGCAATCGTGGTTCGAAAAACGAAAAGAAGCGCTTGTCGGTCAAAAAGTTAGAACTTCCTGTTTCCTGTAAATCATCAGTATAGGATAGATTGATCCATGTTTCATTTTGGTCAGAAATTCTAAATCCACCACCAATGCTGTATTTAAAATTATGATCTTTAAATCCGTAGACCACATATCCATTCATTCGGTATCTATCGGAAAGATTCTCATTGGTTTGACCGCCTAGGCCGGTTCGAACTCCTTCATATTGATTGAATTTGAAGAGGTATCTTAAGTCAACATCGATGTATTTGGTAGGAAAAAAACCTTTACCGATTTGCTTGAAGAATTTGCTTCGTTTTATGGAGTCTTGTTCAACGACCGTAATCGTATCTCCAATTTTTTGTGGATTTTGTGACTGCACTGACCATGTCAAAATAATGAAGAATAGAACCGCACAGTATTTTTGCATAAAATTAATAGGCTTATTAAAATTTGTAGATAAAAAAAAAGCGACATAATCGTCGCTTGTTAATTATACTGTCATAATCTCTTTTTCTTTGACCTCTAAAATCTGGTCAACTTTAATAACGTATTTGTCTGTCATTTGTTGCACGTCGATTTCAGCGTTTTTTTGAAGATCTTCAGAAACGTCTTCTAGTTTTTTAATTTCTGTATTGGCATCCTTCCGAGCGCTTCTGATACCTATTTTGGCATCTTCAGCTTCTGCTTTGGCTTGTTTCGCTAAATCGCGACGACGTTCTTCAGTTAAAGGTGGTACATTGATGATTATGAAATCGCCATTATTCATTGGATTGAAACCGAGATTCGCAAGCTGTATCCCTTTTTCAATTTCCTGTAGCATTCCTTTTTCCCAAGGTTGTACAGAAATAGTACGGCCATCTGGCGTATTGACATTAGCAACTTGATTTAAAGGTGTTTGAGAGCCGTAATAGTTGACCATCACACTCCCAAGCATCGCAGGACTTGCTTTGCCAGCTCTAATGTTTACTAATTGTTTTTCGAGATGCTTGATTGCGGCATCCATAGCTTCTTTAGTTGTGTCTAATATAAATTGAATGTCTTCGTTCATGTTAAAAAATTTAATGTCCTATGGCTCTCAAAAAACAAGCCAAAACGAGTTATAAATTGACTTTTGTTCCTATTTTTTCACCTGAGACCACTTTGAGTAGATTCCCTTTTTTGTTCATGTCAAAGACAATTATGGGTAATTCATTTTCTTGACTCAAAGTAAACGCAGTTGTGTCCATCACCTTTAAACCTTTTCTGATCACATCGTCAAACGTGATATGATCAAATTTTATGGCTGTAATATCTTTTTCGGGGTCTGTGTTGTAAATGCCATCAACTCTAGTGCCTTTTAGAATCACATCAGCTTCAATTTCAATGGCTCTTAAAACAGCCGCAGAATCGGTTGTGAAATATGGATTTCCAGTGCCTCCTCCAAAAATAACCACACGTCCTTTTTCTAAATGGCGCATTGCTCTACGACGAATGAAAGGTTCAGCAACCTGATTGATATGCACAGCTGATTGCAAACGTGTCGGGACTCCAGCATCTTCAAGGGCACTTTGCAGTGCTAATCCGTTGATAACGGTTGCCAACATCCCCATATGATCGCCTTGCACTCTGTCCATACCATTGCTGGCTCCTGAAACACCTCTAAAAATATTTCCGCCCCCAATGACGATGGCTACTTCAACACCTTTTTCAGTAATGGTTTTGATATCTTGTGCATATTCTGCCAAACGCTGTGGGTCAATACCGTATTGACGTTCGCCCATTAAGGCTTCACCAGAAAGTTTGAGGAGGATTCTTTTGTATTTCATGAGCAATTTTGAATGGTTACGCAAAACTACATAATTTTTTTTGTATTTGGTTTATAAAAAAAGCCTCTCATATGAATGAAAGGCTCTTAAGATTATATTTGTTAAAATATGATTATCCTAAAGACACACGCTTAAAGTCTGTCACTTTAACGTCGCCGTAAGAAGCTACATATTTTGCAACATTTAGTTTCTCGTCTTTAATGAACGTTTGGTCCAATAGGCATTTTTCTTGGTCTAATGTAGTGTTGTCAGAAATGAAACGTTCCATTTTACCAGGAAGGATTCTGTCCCAGATTTGTTCTGGTTTTCCTTCAGCTTTTAATTCAGCTTTTGCGGCTTCTTCAGCTTTTGCCAACACTTCTGGAGTCAATTGGGCCATAGAAATGTATTGAGGAACATTTTTAAGGGTTTTACCTAAACGTCCTAACTCTTCGTTATCTTTTTCAATCACAGCGATTCTTGCTTCTGTTTCAGAGGCGATAAATTCAGGATCGAAATCTTTGTAAGAAAGAGTTGTTGCTCCCATAGATGCTATTTGCATAGCAACATCTTTAGCTAATTCCTCAATGTTATCAACTTTAGCAGAAAAACCAACAATAGCTGCAATTTTATTTATATGAACATACGAACCTACATAAGGAGCTTCCAATCTTTCAAAAGCATTTAAGTCGATTTTCTCACCGATGACACCCGTTTGCTCAACCAATTTTTCAGCAACAGTCATGCCTCCAAAATCAGCAGTTAATAACTCTTCTTTAGAGTTACAGTTGATAGCGATATCAGCGATCTCGTTAGCCAATGAAATGAATGATTCGTTTTTGCCAACGAAGTCAGTTTCGCATCCTAATACGATGGCTACACCTGCTGTGTTGTCAGTATTTATTTTAGCAACAGCAGCACCTTCAGATGAGTCTCTGTCAGCTCTTTTTTCTGCAACTTTTTGACCTTTTTTTCGTAATACATCAATTGCTTTATCAAAATCTCCTTCGGCTTCTACCAACGCTTTTTTACAGTCCATCATTCCGGCTCCTGTAGCTTGTCTTAATTTGTTTACTTCTGCGGCTGTTATTTTTACCATAGCTTCCATATATTTTAAAATTTAAAAAAGTCGTTCAATTTATTTCTGCGAAGAAAAGAACTAAACGACTTATTAATATTGTGAAATTGTTATTTATTCTTCTTCTTCAGTGGCTACTTTCTTTTTAGCTACTGGTTTTTTTGTTTCCTTTACATCTTCCTTTACGTCTTCCTTTACGTCTTCCTTTTCAGCTTTATTTTCAGCTTTCTTTTCTCTAGCTGGTTTAGAATCATCACCTTCTTCTTTTTCAGATTTATCAGACTTACGTTCTGCTAATCCTTCCGCAACCGCTGCAGTTACAAGCGACATGATTTTTTCAATTGACTTTGAGGCATCATCATTAGAAGGTATTAAATAATCTACTTGACGTGGATCAGAATTCGTGTCAACCATTGCAAAGATTGGAATGTTTAATTTTTGTGCTTCTTTGATGGCAATGTGCTCACGTTTGATGTCCACGACGAATAAAGCACCGGGCAAACGAGTCATGTCAGAGATAGAACCTAAATTTTTCTCTAATTTAGCTCTCAAACGGTCCACTTGTAAACGTTCTTTTTTAGACAATGTCAAGAATGTTCCGTCTTTCTTCATTTTATCGATCATGGCCATTTTCTTTACAGCCTTTCTAATCGTTATGAAGTTAGTTAACATTCCGCCTGGCCATCTTTCTGTAATATAAGGCATAGTGACAGAAGCTGCTTTTTCGGCTACGATGTCTTTTGCTTGTTTTTTTGTGGCTACGAAAAGGATTTTCTTTCCTGATGCTGCAATCTTGTGAAGCGCTTGAGATGTTTCTTCAATTTTTGCTGCGGTTTTGTAAAGGTTGATAATATGGATACCGTTACGTTCCATATAGATGTATGGAGCCATGTTTGGATCCCATTTTCTTGTCAAGTGACCAAAATGTACACCTGCATCCAATAATTCTTTAATTTCAATTTTCATTTTTGTAATAGTTTACGTTCTGTTGATTAGCAATGTTCCATTTTGGCTTTTGGCTTTTCGCCTTTAGCTGTTGGCTTCATTTAGATGCTTAACTAAATCCTCATGTGCTAGCATGATGGACAACAATAACTAGGTTAAAAAATTTGTTTTAATAAAAAAAACTTGATTGGAAATACGTTTGATAGTATCTCCAATCGAGTTGGTAATAAGATTAACGTTTAGAGAACTGGAATTTCTTACGAGCTTTCTTCTGACCGAATTTCTTACGTTCTACCATTCTTGGGTCTCTTGTTAACAATCCTTCTGGTTTCAAAATGCCTCTGTTTTCTACATCAAGCTCGCACATTGCGCGAGATAATGCTAAACGGATCGCTTCTGCTTGACCAGTAATACCACCTCCATATACATTTACTGTAATATCAAAGTTGCCTTCATTGTTAGTCATGACCAAAGGTTGATTTACTTTGTACTGCAATGTTGCAGTAGGAAAATAAATCGCCATGTCTTTTTTATTGATTGTGATGTTCCCTTTACCTTTGGCAACATACGCGCGAGCAACAGCCGTCTTTCTACGGCCGATTTTGTGAATTACTTCCATTTACTTGAATTCGTTTAAGTTAATTGCTTTTGGTTTTTGAGCTGCATGAGCATGCTCTGTTCCAACCACTGCAGTTAGGTTACGGAATAACTCTGCACCTAATTTGTTTTTAGGGAGCATTCCTTTTACTGATTTTTCTACTAATCGTGCTGGATCTTTTCCAAACATTTCTGTAGCAGTTAAACTTCTTTGACCACCTGGATACCCTGTGTGACGAATGTACGTTTTGTCATTCCACTTGTTTCCTGTTAAGTTGATTTTCTCGGAATTGACAACAATGACGTTGTCTCCACAATCAACGTGTGGTGTGAAGTTAGGCTTGTGCTTGCCTCTTAAAAGTTTTGCAACTTTAGAAGCGAGACGCCCTAGACTTTGACCTTCAGCATCAACCAAA
>JAGXIE010000119.1 GCA_024635765.1 Flavobacteriaceae bacterium
CCTTCAGATTGATGTTCAACAGTACCAACATCTGCTAATGCATCGTGTGCTGCTACTTCGTGAGCATTATCACTATGATTATCGTCAGCCGCCACGACATGTGCCTTGGTAGCAACAGCATGACCTCCTCCATGAGCCGAATGCTCTTCAGCAAGCATGGTCTTAACCTCTTCCAAAGATTTATGCGATGTCACGAAACCGACAGCAACACCCAAAGCTCCCAAAACCATAAGGACTATCGAAAATATCTTTAATCTATTTGAAATTGTGTACATATCTATATTGAATCTTTAACAGTCTGACTTCCTTCCAACTCTGATTTTAACTTCATGACATAGTGTGTCACTTGCCAACGTTCTTCTTCGTTTAATTGATTGGCATATGAACCCATGGAGTTTCTGCCATAATAAATAACGTGATGAATACTGCCCAGCGTAATGGCTCTTCCTACATCATTATAAGATGGAACACCTAATATTTTTTCTCTTTTCACCAAATTACCTTGACCGTCACCTTTGTTGCCATGACAAATAGCGCAATAGATACTATACAATTGTGCCGCTTTCGATTCGTCCACTTCAGTTGAATCCAATGGACTTAATAAATTAGCTTTTGCATTTAAATACCCTTCATTAGTGTTTTCAAATTCATATAGATCATGTCCTCTTGCAATTGTACCATCAACTGGCAATTGTGCTTCGCGACCGTTTCTAAATGCATCAGACTCTGAATAGGCTTCGTAGCCAACAGGTTCATACATATTAGGCATAAATTGATAATTAGGTCTTGAATCTTTCTTGCAGGACGCAAATAATATCAATACAATCATCAATAGTGTTATTTTAAATAAACTCTTCATAACTATTCTAATGTGCTTTATCAATTAAAGTGACTTCCACCGCTCCAGTATTTTTCAATACATCAAACTGCTCATCTATATTATGTCCTGCAGTTATTTCCATTAAAAAATGATCGTCAGTTGTTCTTAAGTCTGGATTTTCAGCTTCTTTAAAAGGCCACATTCTACTTCTTAAATAAAATGTGATAACCATCAAGTGAGCGGCAAAAAACACAGTCAATTCAAACATGATCGGTACAAATGCTGGCATGTTCTCGATATAACTGAAACTTGGCTTCCCACCAATGTTTTGTGGCCAATCTTCGATCATAGTATAATTCATCATAACGATGGATACTATCAAACCAACGCAACCATAAAAAAAAGATGTAATAGCTATACGTGTTGGAGCTAATCCCATCGCTTTATCTAATCCGTGAACCGGAAAAGGTGTATATATTTCTTCGATATGATATCGCTCTGCACGAACCCTTTTAACGGCCGCCTTCAAGACATCATCATCGGTGTAAATAGCGTGAATAACTTTTGAAGATTCTTCCATACTATTATTAGTTGTTTATTAATAATTTAGCCTGCCCAGCCCAATCATCACGTTCAGCCCTTCCAGGTAAAGATGCCGTGATTTCGTCCAACAAGTCATATTCAGTCTTCGTCATTTTACTTACTTGTATATAAGAATAAATTCCGATGCCGTTAAGTACTTCTTCCATTTTTAGTCCAATTCCATTAATTTTCTGTAAATCATCTTTTGTTTGTGTCATAGGATCAAAGCTCCCTATTCCTTCCAACAATTTATTTATGGCTTTTTGATCATGTGGTTCAGCTGTTGATTTATCCTCTACCCTTGGTACACCAGAATGAGGAATGGCTTTATGGGTACGCTCATCAGAACCGGTACCAACTAAACTATCACCTCTTTCTCTGATCTTTTTATAACGCTCTCCTGATGATTTCAAAATTGTCTTCACCTCAGCTTGAGCAATTACTGGGAAAGTTCTTGCATACAATAGGAATAACACAAAGAAGAATCCGATCGTTCCAATAAATATTCCAATATCTACAAAAGTTGGAGAGAACATGGTCCATGATGATGGCAAGTAATCTCTATGCAATGAAGTTACGATAATTACAAATCGTTCAAACCACATTCCAACATTTACCACAATGGAGATAAAAAATGAGAACATAATACTTGTACGTAATCTCTTGAACCACATAAATTGTGGTGAGAACACGTTGCAGCTCATCATCATCCAATATGCCCAAGCGTAAGGCCCAGTGGCTCTATTCAAGAAAGCATACTGTTCGTATTCTACTCCAGAATACCAAGCGATAAACAACTCTGTCATGTAAGCGACACCAACGATTGAACCTGTAAGCATGATGACAATGTTCATCAATTCAATGTGTTGTACCGTGATATAATCTTCAAGACTACATACTTTACGCATAATAATCAATAAGGTGTTTACCATTGCAAAACCAGAGAAAATCGCGCCAGCAACAAAATATGGTGGGAAAATCGTAGTGTGCCAACCAGGTACGACCGATGTAGCAAAGTCAAAAGATACGATAGTATGCACAGAAAGTACAAGTGGTGTTGCTAAACCAGCAAGGACCAAGGACACTTCCTCGAAACGCTGCCAATCTTTTGCTCTACCTGACCATCCGAAGCTCAACAATGAATATATTTTCTTTTGGAATGGTTTCACAGCTCTATCACGAATCATTGCAAAATCAGGAAGCAATCCAGTCCACCAGAATACAAGTGATACAGATAGATATGTGGAAATCGCAAATACGTCCCAAAGTAATGGTGAATTGAAGTTTACCCAAAGTGAACCAAATTGGTTTGGAATTGGCAATACCCAATAGCCTAACCACGGACGACCCATGTGTATGACTGGGAATAAACCTGCTTGAATAACAGAGAAAATGGTCATTGCCTCTGCAGAGCGGTTAATAGCCATTCTCCATTTTTGTCGGAACAATAAAAGTACCGCAGAAATCAATGTTCCTGCGTGACCAATACCTACCCACCAAACGAAGTTGGTAATATCCCAAGCCCAACCAACGGTTTTATTTAGACCCCAGACACCAATTCCTGTAGAAATGGTATAGATGATACATCCAATTCCCCAAAGAAAGGCAACCAGTGAAATAGAAAATACTATCCACCATGCTTTATTGGCTTTCCCTTCAACAGGTCTGGCAACATCCACGGATACATCGTGGTATGATTTTTCGCCTATAACTAAAGGTCTTCTAATAGGTGCTTCGTAATGAGACGCCATAATTCGTTTATAGTTTCTAAATTAATTTAAGCTTCAGTTGTATTTCTCACTTTCGTGTGGTATTGAACGTTAGGTTTTGTGCCTACGCTTTCCAACAAGTGGTACATACGATTATCTTCTTTAAGTTTTGCAACTTTACTTTCTTTATCGTTGATGTCTCCAAAAACCATTGCTCCATTGCCACAAGCAGCAGAACAGGCGGTTTGGAATTCACCGTCTTTAATTTCACGTCCATCACGTTTGGCATCAAGAATGGTTTTTTGTGTTTTTTGTATACACATTGAACATTTTTCCATCACACCACGTGAACGCACTACTACATCTGGATTCAATACCATACGACCCAAATCGTCGTTCATGTAATAATCAAATTCATCATTTTTATTATACAAGAACCAGTTGAAACGTCGTACTTTATAAGGACAGTTATTCGCACAGTAGCGAGTTCCGACACAACGGTTATACGCCATATGATTTTGTCCCTGACGACCATGTGAAGTTGCAGCAACAGGGCAAACAGTCTCGCAAGGGGCATGATTACAATGTTGACACATTACAGGTTGGAAAGCCACTTGTGGGTTATCCATCGCAGCAGATTCCATTTCGTTGAAACCTCCCAATGATCCATTATCCCCAAATAATCCAGAGAAATTATCTTTTTTCTCATCATCTTTCGCAAATGTTTCTTCAGAGGAGTAATATCTATCGATACGCAACCAGTGCATATCTCTACTTTTTCTTACTTCTTCTTTACCAACAACGGGAACATTATTTTCAGAATGACAGGCTATGACACAAGCACCACAGCCAGTACAAGCATTTAAGTCGATAGATAAGTTAAAGTGATGTCCGATAGAACGGTCAAACTCATCCCAAAGATCTACTTCTGGCGAAGTTACAGGAGTTTCGACATGGTTTAGAGACACCATTGGAACTCCATTCCAGTAACTTTTATCTTTTGTGTTAAATATTTCTAGTGTAGTTTCCTTAATAATGTCACCACGACCCATAAGGGTAGTTTGTAATTGAACACTAGCAAACTCATGCTCACCAGCTACTACTTTTACCGTAGCGTTTGATTGAACATTGTTAAAATCTTTATAAAACTGATAGGCATTTTTACCTGTCTGCATTTCTTCTTTCAAGCCTTCTTTGCGTCCATAACCAAAGGCCATTCCTATAGATCCGATTGCTTGACCAGGTTGTATAATTGCAGGAATAGTTACTTTAACATCATTGACATTTAACTCAACTAAACTTCCGTTCATTCCTCCATTAGCAACATGCCGATTTTTAATTCCTAATTTATCTGCATCAGCTTTAGATACAGTTAAATAATTGTCCCAAGACGTTCTAGTAATTGGATCAGGAAATTCTTGTAACCAAGGGTTGTTAGCTTGTTGACCGTCTCCCATACCTACTTTGGTATATAAAGTCAATTCAAGACCTTCGGCGTTAGATGAAACCAAAGCTCTAGCGGCCTCACCTCCTGATATTGCAGTTGTTGTATGACCGTCGTTTCCTGACATGGCAACATCTGATGTCGATGTCATTTCCTCTCCTAAGATAGAAGCAATAGTGCCATTACTTGTAGTAAATACACCGTCATGTAATGCCTGGTTGAATGATCCTCCACCTAATACACTAGCATTCCAAATATCTTTGATAAAGTCATGATACGTCATATCATTTCCAGTCCATTTTAATAATGCAACTTGGAATTGTCTTGTATCAAACAATGGACGAATGGTTGGTTGGGTTAAAGAAAAATGTCCTTTTTTAAGCTCTACATCTCCCCATGATTCCAAATAGTGTGGTGCAGCAGCAATATATTGAACAGCAGAAGCTGTTTCATCTTCTTTCAATGCGAAAGCGATAGATAATTCTAATGATGTGTTTTTTAAACCCTCTGCAAAATCCGAGGCATTAGGAAGTGTATATAACGGGTTCACGCCACTCATAATGATCGCACCTACTTTACCAGCTTTCATATCAGCAACTAAAGTAGCGACTGCTTTATCACTACCTTGTCTGGTCATGATAGGTGTTTTAGTATCGAAGGCCTTGCTTCCCAAAGCTGCGTTGATGGCTAAAGCGACCGTTTGGGCATTGACATTATTAATGCCTGTAACCAATACTCCATTACTTCCAGCCGTTTTAAGCTCTGATGCGGCTTTTTGAACAGCCTCATCGATGTGCGCAGGCAAATCTACTGATGCTGACTGGCCTGTAATATAACTATATAATTTGGCTAAAGCCTTTCTTTGTTGAGATGGTGTCGCAGGAATACGTTTATCAGCATTAGCTCCAGTTAAAGACATGTTGGCCTCTATCTGAATGTGACGTGACATTTTTCCGTCTTTTGGAATACGTCCTTGTGCATATCCAGAATCAAAACCACCTCCTTGCCAATCTCCTAAAAAGTCTGCACCAACTGATACTATAGTTGAAGCCTTTGAAAAATCATAATTAGCTAAAGCACGCTCACCATATTTTGCTTGGTAAGCATCCAGTGCAGCAGATTCTGAAACAGCATCATACACTACATGTCTAACATTACCATATTTCTCTTTGAAATTTGAAATTAATTTTGATGTTGAAGGGCTAGCGAAAGTTTGGGTCAATAAAACAATCTCCTTACCGGAATTTTTTAAATCAGTTAGTTTCTGATTTGTTTCGATTTCAAAAGTGCTCCATGAGATTGATTTTCCGTCTTTTTTTGGACCTTGGACTCTTAAGCTATCATACAATCCTAAAACAGAAGCATTGACACGTGCATTTGCATGTGAAGATGCCATTTCATTATTTTCGATTTTGATAGGACGACCTTCACGTGTTTTTACTAGAACACTGGCAAAATCAAATCCGTCAGCGATAGTTGTTGCATAGTAATTTGCTACTCCAGGAATAATGCTTTCTGGTTGAACCACATAAGGTATGGATTTGATGACCGGTCCCTCACAGGCAGCGAGTGATGCTGCTGCAGTACTAAAACCCACATATTTTAAGAAATCACGACGTGTAGTGGAAGATGCTTCCAACGCAGATTTATTTCCCAAAAATTCATCGGTCGGAATTTCTGATACAAACTCGTTCTGTTTAAGCGTCTCAACAATAGAGCTATTTTCGTTCAGCTCTTCAACACTTTTCCAGTATTTCTTGTTTGATGGCATATTCTTTAATAGTTATTAGTTGTTAGTTATTGGTTATAAGTTTATTACTACAACCAAAACTCTATCTTCTGTTTATTAATAATGACATTTTCCACATTCTAAACCACCCATTTGTGCAACAGTCAGTTTATCTACACCGTATTTTTTGGATAATTGTTCATGTATTTTGGTGTAATATGCATTATCTTCTACCTTAACATTGGTTTCTCTATGGCAATTGATACACCATCCCATTGTCAAGGGTGAAAATTGGTACATCACTTCCATCTCTTGAACAGGACCGTGACATGTTTGACATTCAATTCCACCTACCATTACGTGTTGAGAGTGATTGAAATAAGCAAAATCAGGGAGATTATGAATACGTATCCATTTCACAGGTTGTGACTCACCTGTATAACTTTGGTCTGCCTGGTTCCAACCTACAGCTGCGTATAATTTTTGAATTTCAGCATTGTAATCGACACCAAATTCTTGTCCTTCTGCTAATGTCTCTGGCGCAACTTCGGCTATAGATTTATGGCAGTTCATACAAATATTTAAAGAAGGAATACCAGAATGTTTACTAACTCTTGCAGAGGAATGACAATATTTACAATCAATACCATTGTCACCAGCGTGAATCCTATGCGAATAATGTATTGGTTGCACCGGTTCGTAACCTTGATCAATACCAATTTGCGATAAATATCCAAAAACGAAATACGCACTGGCCAATAACAAAATTATAACTGTCACAAGCACTAAAAATTGATTTTGAACGAAGGCTTTCCAAATTGGGGTCGATTTTTCTCTTGCTGCAACATCGACACCTTTAGCATCCGCAAAACTATTTAAAGTACGTCTTACTAAAATCAACGCCATTGCCAATAAACCAAACAATAAGGCCAATGCGCCAAGAATTAATTTATTTGGAGTTCCAGTTTCTTGAGTTTGTCCACTTGGATCAGTTGGCGGTGCAGCAGCTACAGCTGGCTCTTCTGCAGTATAAGCCAATATATCACTTATATCTTGATCGGATAAAGTTGGGAATGCCGTCATTGCGGTACCATTGTACTCTTTATAAATCTTGTTAGCATACGCATCACCAGATTTAATCATACCAGCACTATTGCGAATCCAAGAATTTAACCACTCCCTGCCTAAACCTTCGGTCTCTTGCAACCTTGTCTCTACATTTCTCAATGCAGGCCCAGTCATTTTAGAGTCGAGCTTATGACACGCTGCACAGTTTGCGTTATATAAGGATTTCCCTTTTACAGGATCACCTTCTTGGGCTTTGAGTGAAGTTGAAAACGTGAGTAAAACTATAAACCCTAAACGCAGCACCGTCGAGGTTAATTTACGGAGTATCACTTGTTGCATATTGTTAGTTGAATTATCTTCCAAACTTTGGTACGATTTTTTCATTAAAGAAAAGAGAAAAAAATACGGTTATAAAAATCTCTCGCAAAAGTAATACTTAAAGTCGATTTGCGAAATGTTAGCGAACTGTTAATTACTAATTTATAAAGATTCTAAATAATAATTTAAACCAAAAATAAGTTTATTAAATATACATTTGCACCTAATAAGTTTCGTTATGAAAAAATTATCATTTACAACAGTATTTATCTACTTGATTTTCACAGTGTTTTCGCTTGAAGGGCTTGCTCAAACAGGACAAGTGACCATTGATGCGAATAAAGACATTGACAAACTTCTTGAGTTTAAAAAGGACACTAAAACAATTGATTTATATAAAATTCGTATTTATTCCGGTGATCGAAATGGTGCGGAAAACATCAAAAGCCAAGCCGTCAGCCTTTATACAGAATGGCCATCTATCATGGAATACGAAACACCCAATTATAAGATTTATGTTGGTAATTTTTTAACCAGATTGGAAGCCGATAGAGCCTTAATGAAAGTCAAGAAGAATTATCCAAGTGCTTTGATTTTATTCTTTAAGAAAGAAAAAAACAAATCATAGTAGATTTCTAAATTAGAAGACTAAAAAAAGACCATCAAATTTTGATGGTCTTTTTTTACTTAAGATTATTAAATTTTATTTCAATTTCTTCTTCACCTCTACCTCATGGAATGCCTCAATAACATCATTCTCCTGAATGTCGTTATAGTTTTTAATTTGCATACCACAATCAAATCCTTTAGATACTTCTTTCGCATCGTCCTTGAATCGTTTCAATGATGCCAATTCACCTGTGTAAATTACCACACCATCACGTATCAAACGAATTTGCGAATTTCTGAATATTTTTCCGGTAGTAACCATACATCCAGCAATGGTTCCAACTTTAGAAACTTTGAATATTTCACGAATTTCAGCAGTACCAGTAATTTCTTCTTTCAACTCTGGAGACAACATCCCTTCCATCGCATCTTTCAAGTCGTTGATAGCATCATATATAATGGAGTACATTCTGATATCAATTTCTTCTTTATCTGCGATTTGACGTGCATTACCCATTGGTCGTACATTAAATCCGATGATAATCGCGTCTGAAGCGGTTGCCAATAACACATCACTTTCGGTAATTGCTCCAACACCTTTGTGGATGATATTAACTTGAATTTCTTCGGTTGATAATTTCTGGAATGAATCAGTTAATGCTTCAACAGAACCATCTACGTCACCTTTAAGAATGATATTCAATTCTTGGAAATCACCAAGAGCGATACGCCTTCCAATTTCATCTAAAGTAATATGTCGTTGTGTTCTAACCGATTGTTCACGTTGTAATTGTGTACGCTTAGCCGCAATTTGTTTTGCTTCGCGCTCATCTGCAAACACTGTGAATTTATCACCTGCTTGAGGTGCACCATCCAAACCTAAAATAGACACAGGTGTTGATGGACCAGCTTCTTTTACAACATTTCCGCGTTCATCGTGCATTGCACGAACTTTTCCACTGTTTTTTCCAGCAAGTACATAATCACCTGCTTTTAATGTTCCTGCCTGAACTAATATTGTTGATACATAACCTCGCCCTTTATCGAGGAATGCTTCTACCACAGTACCGCTTGCAGGTTTATTTGGATTTGCTTTTAACTCTAAAATTTCAGCTTCCAACAATACTTTTTCCAATAATTCTTTAACTCCTTCACCTGTTTTGGCAGAAATATCATGAGATTGGATTTGTCCACCCCAATCTTCTACCAATAAGTTCATTTGCGCCAAACCTTCTTTTACTTTTTCAGGATTCGCTCCAGGCTTATCTATTTTATTTATAGCAAAAACAATTGGCACACTGGCAGCTTGGGCATGTGAAATTGCTTCTTTTGTTTGTGGCATGATAGCGTCATCAGCAGCAATTACGATAATTGCTAAATCCGTTACTTGGGCACCACGAGCACGCATGGCTGTAAAGGCCTCGTGTCCTGGTGTATCCAAGAATGCTATTTTTTGACCACCTTCTAACTGTACACCGTAAGCACCAATATGCTGTGTGATACCACCAGATTCACCAGCAATCACGTTTTCTTGTCGAATGTAATCTAAAAGAGAGGTTTTACCATGATCGACGTGACCCATTACTGTAACGATTGGAGCACGCGGCTTCAAATCTTCCGGTTTGTCTTTAACTTCCTCTATGTTGTCTTCCAAATCGGAAGTAACAAATTCAACTTCATAACCAAATTCGTCTGCTACCACCGATAATGTTTCTGCATCCAAACGTTGGTTCATTGTCACCATCATACCAAGTGACATACACGCAGAAATAATTTGAGTCACAGGAACATCCATCATCGTTGCAACTTCACTTGCAGTAACGAATTCCGTTACTTTCAAGACTTTACTGTCAGCTTCTTGTTGTTCAATATCTTTTTCAGACTGTTGACGGTGTTGGTCTCGTTTATCTCTTCTGTATTTTGCTCCTTTACCTTTTGAGGATTTGCCTTGCAGCTTTTCGAGAGTCTCCCTTACTTGCTTTTGAACATCAGCTTCACTTGGTTCTTCCTTTATTGTACTTGGGCGATTACCAGGTTTTCCTTTGTAAGGGCCTTTTCCAGCTTGATTTCTATCACCAAAATTAGGCTTACTATCTCCAGATGGACCTTTACTGATACGACGTCTTTTCTTCTTGTTTGCAGCGTCTTTAGTAGCATCAGGTTTTTTCTCTTCCTTCTTCTTTTTGGCCTTATTGAACTGGGACAAATCTATTTTCTCACCAGCTATTTTAGGACCAGAAAGCTTTTGATATTTGGTCTTTAAAGTCTCGTCTTCTTCTGATTCGGCAATTGGTTTATCGGATTTAACCTCTTCAGACTTTTCAGCTTTTACTTCCTTTTCAGCCTCTTTAGGTTTTTCAGCCTTAACTTCAGGTACCTTTTCCGGTTCTACCGGTTTTGGTTGCTCAACTTTAGGCTCTTCCTTTTTAGGTTCTTCCTTTTTAGGTTCTGCTTTGGCTGGATTCAAGTCAATTTTTCCAACTTGTTTTGGACCACTTATTTCCGCTTTTGCCTTAACAACCTGTCTGCTGGCTTCTTCTTTTCTTTGCTTTTCTTCTAGCTCACGCTCACGTTGTTCACGCAACTCTTCCTTTTCTTTGTGCTTTGCTTCACTAACTTCTTGGGATTCTGCCTTTTTATTGGCATCCGTCTGAAATTCGTTAGAAAGAATGCTATGAACTTCCTCTGATATTTTTGTATTAGGACTTTTCTCCACGCTCACACCTTTTGATTCTAAAAAATCAACAGCGCGATCAATGGAAATATTGAGTTCACGTAATACTTTATTTAATCTAATTGTATCAGCCATAAATTGCTTGTAATATACTTTAATATATGTTACTCTTCAAATTCTTCCTTAAGAATACGGAGTACATCAATAATCGTTTCTTCTTCGAGGTCTGTTCGTTTTACCAAATCTTCGACATCTTGTTCTAAAATACTTTTTGCAGTATCCAATCCTGCTTTACTGAATTCAGCAATTACCCAGCTTTCGATTTCGTCAGAAAACTCGGATAATTCAACATCTTCTTCAGCACCTTCTCTAAATACGTCTATTTCATAACCAGTTAGTTGTCCGGCTAATCTAATATTGTGACCACCTCTACCAATCGCCTTGGAAACTTCTTCAGGCTTCAATAATACTTCGGCACGTTTGGTCTCTTCGTTTAACTTAACAGACGTGACACGTGCTGGACTCAAAGCTCGTGTTATGAACAGTTGTAAATTGCTCGTATAATTGATAACGTCTATATTTTCGTTACCCAATTCTCTCACAATTCCATGGATTCTTGAACCTTTCATACCTACACAGGCACCAACCGGATCAATTCTGTCATCATAAGAGTCCACCGCAACTTTAGCCTTTTCACCTGGAATTCTCACAACCTTTTTCACTGTAATCAAACCGTCAAAAACTTCGGGTATTTCCTGCTCAAACAATTTCTCCAAAAACACAGGAGCGGTTCTAGACATGATGATAGTCGGTTTATTTCCCTTAAGCTCAACACTTTCAATAATACCTCGTACATTTTCTCCTTTTCGGAAGAAATCAGAAGGAATTTGCTTTTCTTTTGGCATTATGATCTCATTACCGTCATCATCCAATAAAATTATTGCTCTGTGACGAATGTGATGCACTTCTGCTGTGTAAATTTCACCTATTAGATCTTTGAATTGCTTATAGATATTTGTATTGTCATGTTCGTGGATTTTTGAAATCAAATTTTGACGCAATGCCAAAATTGAACGTCTCCCGAGATTAATCAACTTTACAGCTTCGGCAACATCCTCTCCGACTTCAAAATCAGGCTCTATTTTACGTGCTTCCGACAATTCAATCTCTTGGTTCGGTTCTTCTACTGCACCATCAGCAACGACCACTCGATTTCTCCAAATCTCTAAATCTCCTTTATCAGGATTGATAATGATATCAAAGTTGTCGTCATCACCATATTTCTTTTTTAAGGCATTTCTTAAAACATCTTCTAAAATCGCCATTAACGTTACACGATCGATTAATTTATCATCCTTAAATTCTGAAAAAGAATCAATTAACGCAATATTTTCCATACCTATTATGAATTAAAATTTTATAATCACTTTTGCTTCTAAAATGTCGTCATGCGCTATTTTAGCTAGCTTTTCTACTGTTATTTTACCCTTACCTACAGGCTTTGGTTCTCTTGCTTTCCATTCTAAAGTGACGTGGTCATCATCGACTTCAGTAAGTGTTGCTTCTATTTTTTTATGTTCTTTAGACTTTACTTGCAGCGTTCTACCGATATTCTTTTTGAACTGGCGCTTTTGAGTCAAAGGCGAAGTCGCTCCTACGGAAGTTACCTCTAGAGAGAAATCTTCTTCTTCCCGATCCAAATTATGCTCAATGGCTCTACTAACAAAAATGCAATCTTCAACACTGACGCCTTCATCTCCATCAATAACAACACTGATTTTGTTATCTGATGAAATTTTCAAATCAATTAGAAAAAGATCTTTCCTCTCCTCTAATCCATTATCAATAAGCATTCGAACCGTTGACTCTTTCAGCATTTTTTTGTTATAAAAAGAGGGGACTTCCTGTCCCCTCAAATTTGTCTTTTGCCATACTGCGGTGCAAATATACAACATTTAAATTGATTTACACAAGCGTAATTAAGTCGATTTTTATTATTAAATTTATAACTTATTAATCTACGTAACACATCATGAAAAAAATACTAGTTCCTACCGATTTCTCTAAAGAGGCAGAAAATGCACTTAAGGTTGCTGCTCAATTGGCAAAAAGGTATGATTGTGAAATTTATTTGTTTCATATGCTTGAAATTCCATTTCAAGAAGTTGATGCATTAAGCACACACAGTGCATTGCCTGAAGCTATGTTTTTTATGAAATTAGCACATCAACGGTTTGAGGATGTCATGGCTAGTGATTATTTGGAGGGCTTGACAGTTCATGAGACGGTCAAAGCAGATAGTAATTTTAGCAACATTGTTAAAACTGGCCATGAACACAATGTGGATTTGATAGTAATGGGATCACATGGTGCGAGCGGATTTAAGGAAATGTTTGTTGGATCAAACGCAGAAAAAGTGGTTAGAACTTCGGACATCCCTGTTTTGGTGATTAAAAACGAGCATGCTAATTTTACAGTTGACAATTTCGTGTTTGCTTCTGATTTTAAAAACGATAATAAAGAGACGTATAAACAAGCCGTGGACTTTGCGGAGGCCTTTGACGCAAAAATTCATTTATTGATGGTAAATACACCGAATAACTTCAATAATACATCAGATTCAAAAAAGCGAATTCAGGAATTCATTAAAGATCATCCTTTCGCAAATTATTCGATGAATGTTTATAATGACGATAGCGTGGAAAAAGGCATATTGAATTTTTCGCGAGAAATCGATGCCGATTTAATTGGCATTAGCACACATGGCAGACAAGGAATTGCTCATTTCTTCAATGGAAGTATTAGTGAGGATTTAGTGAACCATGCAAAGCGTCCTGTGATAACATTTAAGATATAAAGACTTAAGACCGCTACGCTTTTAGAATCAAGAAACTATCATTTAATTTATCTGGATTTAATCTGCGTAACATAAAAAATCCCTCGTTAGAAATAATTCCGAGTTTTAATTCTTAATTGCCTAATAATGCTCCGCTCGGCATAAACTTCTCGCCCAAATTGATTTCATTTCAAACAAAAATCCCAACTATTTACATAATCGGGACTTCAAATTTAGTTGGCCTACTAGGGCTCACCTCGACTCCGCTCGGCATAAACTTCTCGCCCAAATTGATTTCATTTCAAACAAAAATCCCAACTATTTACATAATCGGGACTTCAAATTTAGTTGGCCTACTAGGGCTCACCTCGACTCCGCTC
>JAGXIE010000120.1 GCA_024635765.1 Flavobacteriaceae bacterium
ATATTATCCACAGGCAACGACCAATTTTTTGGTGGGAGTAACTCTAAAGTTCTAGTTCGAAATCAATAAGGTTTTACTGCCAGCACTCTCAACACGATATTCTTTAAGCAAACAAGTCACATCGCTATTAACGGCTTGACCAGTCAAAAGGCTGTATTGATTGGCATCGGTACAGCCACAGGTCGCAATGCCATTCGTATTCTCAAGCCTTGAACAAGCAGTGGGAGCATGGGCAGGATCGGCAGCATCAAAGGCTCTGAAACTATTGTTACCTACATTGGAGAGATAGACGCCAGCGATGCCTTCATTGGCAATATAAACCGAATTGCCTGTAAATTGAAGCTGGCTAAATTGTGGAAGGTTTAAGTTGACGCTGGCATCCACGATAGCATTATTGGCTAAAAAATTACACGTATTTACACGGTCATTTTTACTACAAGCCACGATAAAAACTAATAAAATAAGTACTGAAAATCGATTCATTGTGTTAAAAAATTCGAGTTGCAATTTACGACAAAATATGTGTTGCAATAAATATTTCGTATATTTGTAATTCAATCTCGTGTGTGCGGGATTTTTTTATGCTGTTCTCACTTCGGGAGTTTCAGCATCTTTTATTTACATAAACGATGAAGTCATGAGTAAAGTATCTTATTACACTGCGGAAGGATTAAAAAAGTTAAGGGAAGAACTCAACTACTTAAGGGATGTTGAACGTCCAAAAGCGTCGCAGGCCATTGCAGAAGCTAGAGACAAGGGTGATTTGAGCGAGAATGCGGAATATGATGCAGCAAAGGAAGCACAGGGAATGTTGGAAATGAAAATTTCAAAGATGGAAGAAACCCTTTCCAATGCACGATTAATTGACGAATCACAATTCGACAACTCCAAAGTTTTGGTATTATCGATAGTAAAAATTAGAAACCAAACCAATGGTAAGGAAATGACTTACACTTTGGTAGCAGATGGTGAAGCTGATCTGGCAGCAGGTAAAATTTCTGTTAATTCTCCAATTGGAAAAGGTCTTTTGGGCAAAACGGTAGGAGATGTCGCCGACATTCAAGTGCCAAATGGCATCATGAAATTTGATATTCTGGAGATTACAAGATGATGTTGTTGGCGTAAGTTTCTCAACTGCGCTCTAAATGACAGTATCAAAAAAAAAGCAATATGTCCTGTTCAAATAAAACCGAACAGGATTTTTCTTTTTATATTTACAGCTACATGAAAATTCAAAACCAATGGCTTCTATATTCACAAAAATTATCAATGGTGAAATTCCTAGCTATAAAGTAGCAGAAACAAAAGATTTCATCGCCTTTTTAGATGTCAATCCCAATGCAAAAGGGCATACTCTTTGCGTCCCAAAAATTGAGGTCGATAAATTGTTTGATTTAGATGAAGTGACGTATGTCGGTCTAATGGAATTTTCTCGAAGTGTTGCGATTGCGATTGAAAAAGCCGTGCCTTGTAAGCGTGTTGGAATGACAGTGATAGGTTTGGAAGTCCCTCACGTCCATGTGCATTTAATTCCCTTAAACTCTATGGATGACGCACGATTTATTAATAAAGTAGAATTGAAAAAAGAAGAGTTTGAAGCAATTGCCAAGCGTATCAAGGACCGATTTTAAGTATTGAATAAATAGATATTCAAAATTATTATTAGGGCAATAGCAGCCATTAATAATATCCAGGATAATTTTTTCAGCTTGAAAGTCGCTGATTTCGGAACGAACGCTCGTTGTTGATATTCAAAAACTTGCTCTAAATCATCCGTCCATCTTACAGGAAAAATTTCAGTATTACAGGTTTGGCAAGTCATTATATGTTTAATTTCGTTTGATATAGCTGTATAAAAAGCGTTTTCCACAAACCTTTGTTTAAAAGTGAGTTGAAGGCCGTTGTTCGAATAACACTCAGGGCAATGATTGTTTAATGTCACTTCTTTGACGGTGAAAAATTTCTCTTCCATCTTATAAAGATACTAAACTATTTTTAAAGAGATTTGCATGGTTGTACCTTTGCCAATTTCAGAATGCAAGACTTTAATCCGACCATTATGGTAGTCTTCAATTATTCGTTTTGCTAATGACAAACCCAAACCCCAACCTCGTTTTTTACTGGTGAAACCTGGCTCAAAGATTTTATGATATAAGTTTTTTGGAAGCCCTTTTCCTGTATCTTCGATATTGATATTTACGTATTTATCCGTTTGAAAAATGGAAACTTTCAGTGTGCCTTTGCCTTTCATCGCATCAATGGCATTTTTAACCAAATTCTCAATCGTCCAGCTGTAAAGTTGGGTGTTTAATTCTACGTAAATTGGGTTCTCCGGTGCAGAAATTTGGAATTCAATCAAATTGGAAGAGCGTGCTTTTAAATATTCATAAGAATCAACAGTTGCATCGACGATATCAGCTTTTTGAAGGGTAGGAATCGAGCCTATTTTACTGAATCGATCTGTAATAATTTGAAGACGCGTGATGTCCTTTTCAATCTCCAAAAGATAAGACGGATTTACATGCTCTGCCTTTAGTATTTCTGTCCAGCCAACTAATGATGATAAAGGAGTACCGATTTGGTGCGCAGTTTCTTTTGCCATGCCTGTCCATAGTTTATTCTGTGTGGCAATTTTAGAACTTCGATAAAAGAAATAAACCACTGCACCAAACAGGAAAATAATGAGCAATAAAGCTAAAGGATAGTATTTTAGTTTATTGAGAAGAGGAGAATTGCCATAATAAATGATACTTTTCACGTCGTCTTTATATCGCACTTCAATGGGTGTGTTTTCATTGCTGTATTGCTTGATCAATTTTTGTACGTAAGCGGAATCCTTGGCTTTTTCCTCATCAATATTGTTGGAGTTGATACTTCCATCGTCATTCATTAGAATCATGGGAGTCGAGGTGTTACTGGAGATGACTTCAGGTATGAGTTCACCGATATCGGTATCAAGATCTAAATTTCTGTTGAGTTCTTTTTGGGCTAGTGACCAATTCTGCATTTTCGTGCGTTCTTCGGCCTTAAAATTTTGAAAGAAAATATAGGTATTCCAAAGGATTAATGAGATGATGATAAACGAGGCAAGAATGATAAGCCATCGTATTATATTTCGATTCATATTGAATGTCATTCGCAAATTTTTTCAATTTTAAATATAATGCAAATATGTTAATATTATTGTCTGATTATCGGTTAAATCATTTTTATAGGTTTATCAATATCGTTACATTTGCTTTCTAACAATTTGTAGATGATATCGTTTGACCCAAAAGACCTTTCAACTGGGCGGCTTCATGGTTATTTATTAAGTGCAGTGGCGCCTCGGCCCATTGCATTTGCTAGCACAGTGGATGTTGATGGAAATCCTAATTTATCACCGTTTAGTTACTTTAATGTGTTTAGTACCAATCCGCCTATTATGATTTTTTCTCCAGCACGGCGAGTACGGGACAACAGCGTTAAGCATACACTTGAGAATGTTGAAGCTACGCGTGAAGTGGTCATAAACGTGGTCAATTATGATATTGTGCAACAAATGTCATTGAGCAGTACAGAATATCCAAAAGGAACAAACGAATTTGACAAATCTGGTTTGACGATGCTGAAGTCAGACAAGGTGAAGCCGTTTAGGGTAGCAGAGTCTCCGGTACAATTTGAGTGCAAAGTAAATGACATCATAAAATTGGGAGAAGAAGGTGGTGCAGGTAATTTGGTCATCTGTGAAGTAGTGAAATTTCACATTACAGAGGAGGTTTTGGACAGTAATAATATCATTATTCAAGAAAAACTGGACTTGGTCGCACGAGCGGGTGGTGATTATTACAATCGGGCTAAAAAAGGCTTTTTTGAAATTCCCAAACCATTGCACAAGCTAGGAATAGGGGTAGACGCTATGCCAGATGCAATAAGAAATAGTATGATTTTAACGGGTAATGATTTAGGAATGTTAGGCAATATTTCTAGTTTACCTTCAAAAAAAGAAGTTGACGATTTTATTATTGAAGTAGGTGAACGCTATCCGAATATTAAAGAAATGGCACATCGTGAGAAACACAAAATAGCAAAAAACTATTTAAGCTATGGAGATGTGACAAGGGCATGGAAGTTATTACTTTCTTAATGTCTAAATGAATTTAGAGAATAAAAATAAATAATTAAGAATAAAAACTAGTAACATGGAAGTACAAGGCAAAATTAAAATGATAGGTGAAACCCAAACATTTGGATCAAATGGGTTTAGAAAAAGAGAAGTAGTGGTTACTACAGAAGAACAATATCCTCAGCATATAATGGTTGAGTTTGTACAAGATAAAACAGATCTTTTGAACAATTTTCAAGAAGGTCAAAACGTTAAAATAAGTATCAATTTGAGAGGTCGTGAATGGGTAAATCCTCAAGGAGAGACTAAATATTTCAACTCTATCCAAGGGTGGAGAGTAGAAAGTCTTCAAGAAGGTGCTCAAGGCACTATGCCTCCCGTAGCGCCAGCAGAAGCATTCGCACCTGCAAACGACCTTAACGAGGAAGACCACGACGATTTGCCATTTTAAAGGCATTCGTGCGAACGCTGAAATCTCATGAAACGAACCTCAATGTTGAATAATATTGAGGTTTTTTTGGTAGTTTAATAAAAGAAAAAGTCCCAATAATCAAATTGGGACTCCAAAGTTGTGGTTTTAGGTTTGACCTTCATCAACAAACTCAAAAAAGCAATGATGAACAAAATTTAGTCAAAAAAGGTCATATCAAATATGACAAAAAATCTTTGATAATCAAAGGATAAGAGTGTTTTTAACAGTGAAAATTTACGAAATCGTTGTAGTTGGTCCATGTATTATTTAACAGGCAAAATAGAATTCCCTGATGTTTCTTTGGCCACAAAAGAAGGCTTATTAGCAATTGGTGGTGATTTGTCTGTTGAACGCTTGGTATTGGCATATAAAAATGGAATTTTTCCTTGGTTTAACGATGGAGAGTCCATTCTTTGGTGGTCCCCAAACCCACGCTTTGTATTGTTTCCGGAACGGTTAAAGATTTCAAAAAGCATGAAACAAGTCATTCGTAAGAAGGATTTTATCATTACTACCAATACTGCTTTTAAAGATGTCATCAACAAGTGCTCAAGAGCAAAACGTAACGATCAACCAGGTACATGGATCACACAATCGATGATCGATGCCTATATCAACTTACATCATGAAGGTTATGCTAAATCAGTGGAGGTTTGGCAAAATGACGAACTCGTAGGTGGCTTTTATGGTGTCGA
>JAGXIE010000121.1 GCA_024635765.1 Flavobacteriaceae bacterium
ACAGCGTAGTAATGCCAAAACGGTCAATTTTGGAATTATATATGGCGTTTCGGCTTTTGGATTGAGCAACCAAACCGATTTGTCACGAACTGAAGCCAAAGAATTGATTGACACCTATTACGCGACGTACCCAAAATTGCGCAATTATATAAGCGAGCAAGTCGATTTTGCTCGTGAGAATGGCTATGTACAAACTGTTTTAGGCCGCCGTCGTTATCTAAATGATATCAACTCTAGAAACGCAGTTGTAAGAGGTGCTGCAGAACGAAATGCCGTGAACGCGCCTATTCAGGGCAGTGCTGCAGACATCATCAAAATTGCGATGATTCACATTCACAAAAAGCTCGAAGAAGGGAATTACAAAACCAAAATGCTACTTCAGGTGCATGATGAGTTGGTGTTTGATGTGTACAAACCAGAATTAGAGGATATCAAGAAACTTGTCAAAACCGAAATGGAAAGTGCTTATGAATTATCTGTTCCACTCGATGTCGATTTGGGCGTTGGAAATGATTGGTTGGAAGCGCATTAATTCTAAAACAAACATTATATTTCTAGGAAGGAAATAAATTCCACTTGAGATATATATAAATTATTAAGTGAAAGTAAACCGGAATTTACAACGATTTAAACTCACGTGTCTCAACGAGATTTGTTGAAAAAAAACCCAATTACAATTATTAGCGAAAAATTTGGTTCATTCAACCTTCAAATCCTCAATTTTAGTCAGAACCCATAGTTCCACTTCTTCAGAAGAACGCCAATGTTGATTGCGCTTTGTTTTTTTTGATGCAGCTTTCACTGATTTTTTAAAACATTTTTCCAATTGAAACCGCCCACCTTCGGCTAGTTCTTTTTCTATTGGATGTTCTTTTGTTAGATTGGTTATTTGCGCTAAATTTGAGAATAAGAGCACCAGTTTCCCTTCTGGCAAAAGTCGCTGCTTTGCTCCAGCGAAAAAATCAGGGAATAGGTCTTCATTATAATAAATAGCTTCATCAATGTTATCGAGATCATGAGATTCTGGCAACCAAGGCGGATTAAAAACTATCAGTTCAGTCTGTTTTTCAAACTTCCCAAAAAGAGGTCCAAAGTCTAATTCTATCTTTCTAGATAACTTGGTGTCTCCCATAAATTCTTTTAGGCCAATAATAGCATTCGGGTTGATATCTGTGGCAAAGACCTTTTGAAAACCATGTTTTATCATTTGAAAAGACAGGATACCACTACCAATCCCTACATCAATTGCTGTTTTTTTAGGTCCATCATAACGTTTTAACCAATTATCAAAAAGCTCCAAATGATCGAAACGCGTAGGAAAATAAGTTCCATAATACGGATGTACTTTATTTCGTAATACAGGAATGGAAATCCCGTTTTTGTACCACTGCCAAGCACCATTAAGTCCTTGTATTTGGGGAAAGGATAAAAAGAAATTGCCCGTTTCTGGATAAAGCTTTTCTAACCAACCAATAACTGGAGGTTTTTTCACAGCCAATTTATGATCTACGATTTCTATTAGAATGAGATTGGACAACTTACGATACTCTGACCGATACTCCCGCTGCTCCTGAAATGATTCGTTCGGTAGCTTTTTCTTAAGATACGTCTTCAATGCTTTTGACAGTGACAGACCATCACTATAAAACTCCGTAATTAGTACAGATTTGCCAGCTTCTAAAGCTTTAATAGTACGCTGCACATCTGCAACGCTATCAAACAACTCTGAATGTTTCCCAGAAACAATGGGTTCTGGCCTATTTATCTTTATGTCTGTAATCATCCTTTGATTTTGCTTTGTGTGGATAGTTATTACTACGGTTTTGGTATCTCAAAAATGTTATGGATGTACAGTCACACATCTTCTAATCATCATTTATAAAAAAGCTATAAGGTTTAGAATTGAAGCGAGTTTCATATCCATGAAATGAGCAAAACTTCAGATTAAAATTGCCATTAGTCTGTACTTTCTAGCAATCAAGAAATATGTTGGCCACTAGCGTTTCTTTAACAAAAAGAAGATATTAAACTAAACTTCTGCAATCCGTTGAAGTCATGTTGAAATATAATTAATGCTTTGCCAAATATACTCTATTAAAGCGCATTTTTGGCATCATGATGAAAGTATAGAACTTACGGACTCTAAAAGTTTTATGGAATTTTTAAAATTGAATTCTTTAACTAAAACCGATTTACAACTTCCTAATGGTAAACATCCAATCAATCGAGAATCATAAAACATGCGGGCTTTTAATATATTTATACAAATCAAAAATAATGGCGATTTTGATTGAGATTTTTTGACAACACTAGAAATATTTTTTGAAGATTCAACTATTAATCGTAATATTGCAATGAATCAATAAAAGAAAAAATGGGATTAGCCAAAACAGAAATGTTTACAGACCAACAAAATGAAATTGCTCTTTTTGCAAAAGTTTTCGGACATCCTGCGAGAGTTTCCATTTTACAACACTTGTTTAAGATTGACTCTTGTGTTTGCGGAGATTTGGTCAACGAAATTGGATTGGCACAACCTACGATTTCGCAACATTTAAAAGAACTGAAACATTTAGGCTTAATAAAAGGAAATGTGGAAGGAACAAGTGTTTGCTACTGCATTCATAAAGAAAATTGGACAGCAATGAAAACCGTTATGTCTGACTTTCTTGATCAAGATCTCTCTCAAAAGCAAGATTGCTGTTAAAAAAAATTTGAATTCATCAATCGTATAATCGCAATAAACAAATACAACTATGAAGTTATCAGAAGTAAAATTAATTCTGAAAAAATTGGATATCATTGACTTTCAATTACCAAACAAAGAATTAGTTCCTAGCCACTTTCATGTCACAGAAGTTGGTAAAATCACAAAACATTTTATTGATTGTGGAGGGACGTTAAGAAACGAAGAAACCGTAAATTTTCAACTTTGGAATGCAAATGATTATGACCACAGATTGCATCCAGAAAAACTCTTGAATATCATTGAACTTTCACAGAACCTTTTTGGAATAGCAGATTTAGAAATCGAAGTCGAATATCAAGGCGATACGATTCAAAAATTCGGACTTGATTTTGACGGAAAAAATTTCTTGTTGACTTCTAAACAAACAGATTGTTTGGCAAAAGACAAATGTGGTATCGATAACTATCGGAATTCAGAAGAAAAAACTAAAGTAAAACTATCTGCCCTGAATGATGAACCTTGTTGCTCACCTGATGGAAACTGTTGCTAAACAAAATACAATCTCAAAAAAATGATAACACCACTATATTCGGAAATAGAAACATTAATTAAAGAATTAAATCCTCAATCTATTCCAGATGAACGTAAAGCCGCCTTACAGCCGCTAACAGATTTTATTCAATCCAAAGTCACAACCGGTCAAGAAATTCGAATCAACTTTATCTGTACTCACAATTCACGAAGAAGTCATTTATCACAAGTTTGGGCACAGACAATGGCCAACTACTTCAACATTAAAAACGTTTTTTGTTATTCAGGCGGCACTGAAGCTACAGCACTTTTTGCAATGGTGGCTGAAACTTTGCGGAATTCAGGTTTTAAAGTGAAATCGATTTCAGAAGGTGACAATCCCATATACAGCATTAAATATGCTGATAACGAGCATCCTATCATCGGATTTTCTAAAAAGTTAGATGATGATTTTAACCCAAAATCTAAATTTGCAGCAATCATGACTTGCTCGCAAGCTGATGGAGGTTGTCCTTTTATTGCAGGTGCAGAAAAACGTATTCCTATAACTTATGAAGACCCAAAAGCATTTGACAACACACCACAACAAGCCGAAAAATACAATGAAAGAAGCCTGCAAATCGCAACTGAATTATTTTATGTTTTCTCTCAAATCAATTCATAAAAAATGGCGATAAAAAAATTAAGCTTTTTAGACAGATACCTTACCTTATGGATTTTCGTGGCCATGGCAATAGGTGGTGGAATAGGTTATTTTATCCCAACGTTTCCAAACATTATAAACTCATTTAGCAGCGGAACAACAAACATTCCTATTGCAATCGGTTTAATATTGATGATGTATCCACCTTTGGCAAAGGTCAACTATTCGCTTCTGCCAAAAGTTTTCAAAAACACAAAAATTCTTTCTATTTCACTCATTCTAAATTGGATAATTGGACCCGTTTTAATGTTTGTTTTGGCAATTACGTTTTTACGTGATTATCCAGAATATATGGTCGGACTAATTTTAATCGGGTTGGCCCGTTGTATCGCAATGGTTTTGGTTTGGAATGACCTCGCAGAAGGAAGTAGCGAATACGGAGCAGGTTTAGTCGCGCTAAATAGCATTTTTCAAGTGTTTGCATATAGTTTTTATGCGTGGATTTTCATAACCATTCTTCCTCCCTATTTTGGTTTTGAAGGTGCTATTGTGGATATTTCAATCGGAACGATCGCAGAAAGTGTCGCGATCTACTTGGGGATTCCCTTTTTAATGGGAATTTTAAGTCGACTGATATTGGTCAAGCTTAAAGGAGAAGATTGGTACGCCAAAAAATTCATTCCGACTATTTCGCCGATGACTTTGATAGCGCTTCTATTTACCATTATTGTAATGTTTTCCTTAAAAGGAGAGCTGATTGTTGAAATTCCAATGGATGTTCTCATTATTGCAGTCCCACTGCTTATCTATTTTAGCTTAATGTTTATCATTGGATTTTTCTTTACCAAAGCCATGGGTGGAGAATATGACAAAACAGCAGCGGTAGCATTTACAGCAGCGGGAAATAATTTTGAACTGGCCATTGCAGTTGCCATAGCCGTTTTTGGACTAAATTCAGGTCAAGCATTTGCAGGAGTCATTGGTCCATTGGTAGAGGTTCCTGCACTGATATTATTGGTTCGTGTTTCCTTTTGGTTACGAAAAAAATATTATGGGAGAGCCAATACTTAAAGCCAGTGTATAATAAAACATATGATAATAGCGGTTTAGGTTCTAGCCAAGCTAATCCCCTTTTTTATATAATTAAGTATCTTGATTTCAGAATAGTTAGTGTAAAAAATTTATTTTGGTCAAACCCGATCCAAGATCATCATGAATATACTTTGAAATTCACTGCCGTTCCTGCTCCTCTGTTTCGCTGATGGTTTTTATCATTGCCGATTGGTATCTTAAAGTTTTGCTTGCTTCTCCAAAAATATGCAATTGACACCATGGCCACCAATAACAGGGAAAAAGAAATGATTAAACGATTTTTATGAATGATTTTGAGTTTTTGAGTCTCCATTTCTAAACTGACAATCTTTCCTTTTTGCTGCAAGTCTTTTATTTCTTCTTCCTTTTCAAGCGTTTGGTATTTGACATCTATTTCGGTAAGGGCATTTACCCTTTCAGCATTAAGAGATCTTAACAGTTTGAATTCTTTATTTGAGAAAATTTTAGGACATACTACCACCACCCCCTTGTTTACTTTCTCTTTGGAATCTGTAATACCAAGTGAAAAAATATTGAATTAACTGAACATAACATTGGAAATCAACTACGTAAATTTTGAGAAAAATTATTGCTAGATAAATCCTCAACCTCCATTGGCCGATCTTGCTGAGTTGTAGCATAAGATAAGAAACTTCAATTTCTAATAAAAAAAGAAAAGCCCATCCAAATAGGATAGGCCTTAAACATTTATTTGAATAATGATTATTTCATCATAGCCGTTGTCAAGGATGGCACCAGCTCCATTGTTTCTGTCATTTCTCCCCAGCTTTCCAAAGAGGAATCAAAATTTTTCTGGTCTTCTCTAAAAGTTCCCCATCCAAATTGTTCCTCATAGTCTTCAATGAAGGTATTGTCCTGCTCAGTCCACGGAACATCCTGATATTTATCCCAACCTCTAACAACAATAAACATGTTATCACTGCCTCCACTTATACATCTAAACATCAATTGAGTGTTTTTGTTTCCTCTTTTTTCCATCGTTTTTGTAACACGATAAATATATCTCCTAAAGTGCATGATACCATCAGGTTTAACATCAAAAGTTGTCCGTTCCAAATATTTAGAAGGAGTTCCAGGATTCTCTGGATCCCAGTTGAGTGTAGCATTGTTAATACGGTCCCATCGAATTTGTCCATAATCTCTTTCAACAAATTTAGAGACATTATCCTGCCAGTATTTTCCTTCCGCTGAGCGATCCATATCATAATCTTTCGCATATTTCATAGCTTCTACACGCTCATAAGTACCACTATTTCTTCCCGTAACGACTTTATAGGTAACCATACCTGTTTTAGCCGTATTATTGAACATTTTCATTTTTTTAGCGACCGCTGCTTCAAATTCTGCTGTCTGTCCTTGTTTTGGAGTATATCTCCAAGAATTCCAGTAGTCGTTTTCCGCACTACGTTGAGCATTCAAACTTGCACTAAAGATAAGAGCAAGCACAATCAATAAATTTTTCATAATTATGTTGGTTTAAGTTGAGGTATAATTTAACTTTTTTATTTTGAGACATTTACATTTATCGACCATCAGACAAATAAATGGGTCAAATGACGATATTTTAATTTATATCTCTTCTTATGTAAATAAAAATGCATACCAAGTTATTACTCGTCAGATAATTAGAGCAAAAAAAAGACCCATACATAAATTTAGCGTCTAATGTAAATTTATAACAATGCTTAATGTGCGATAATAATCCTTGAAATTCATTTTACATTAAGGGCTTTTTATCCTAGAGGATATCTATTAAAAAAACTTGCCTGCAATATTTTTTTTGCATCTTTTAAAAGTTCTTCAACTTCACTGACAGAACTATTTCGTACTTGGGCAATTTCTTCTAATTCTAAATGTTCTTGTGTAAACAAGTCAAAAACATTTCGCATTTCTAGAGGCAAATGATGCAACACCATTGTTATGTGATTTTGAATTTCTTCCTCACTGATATCTTTATCAATTTTTTCAATCAATTCCTTCTCATTATCCTCTATAAATACATGGTTTAAGCTATAATCATTATGGTTATAGGACATATCATCTAGTTCCTCAATCATGAGTAAATCTCCACCACCATCTGTACTATATTTTTCCTGCATTTCATCCCATTCGGGTTTGGAATAATCATCAATATTTTCAAAGAAATATTCATCAAACTCTTCTTCTACTATGACATCTTCTATGAGGTCATTAGTTTTTTTAAACAACCATAGATAGAAATCTCCTTCCTTCTGAACGTCCTCAATATTATCATAGATTTCAATAAATAATTGATCAATAAAATCATCAGCCTTATACTTTCCTTTGGAAAAGTTGCCTTTTTTTATAGCTGTATTTAACCTACCATTGATATACTTTCTTATTTCTGGCATTATTTTCAATACTAATGCATTAAAAGGTGTTTGATTACCTTCTTTTCTTAGTCTTAAAAGGTTAGGAAATATATTGGTTACGAATAGACGAAACTCTTTTTTACTCTGATAATAAGAAACATTAGATTGCATGAGATATATAATTAAATAGTCAACTTAAATGTATAATCTTATTGTTAAGTATAAAATGATATAAATCAGTTAAAAATAAATACAAAGGAATGTCCTGCATTTTTTTAAAAAATGAAAAAGAAACAAGGCATTTAAAGCATCGCTCATTCCTTGTTTATTGGGAATCTCGAGATTTAGAAACCACCAATTTTAAGATGATTCGTTTTGTTTTACTAATTTAGGCCTAGCCAACAAAAGTTTATATAGACATAAACCTGAATCTGCTCAGTAACCAAATAATATATTTGAAAAAAACTCCAGAATGATATGAACATAAAAATCGCCATTCTTCCTTTTTTAGTCATCCTGTTTATAAGCTGTCAATCAAACAAGAAAGAAAAAACCATAGAGTCCCAACTTAAAACAGATACGTTCAGTTCTAATAAATATTCAGATCTAGTAGCGTTATTTAAAGAATGGAGAGCATTTGAGAAACCACCACTTCTTGATGGAGCTCCTGATTACACAGAACAGACATTTGATAGACGTTTGCCAAAGTTCAAGGAATTACAATCTGAATTAAAATCTATTGACACTACAAGTTGGTCAATAGAAAATCAAGTGGATTGGATGATTGTTTGGGCGGAGATGAATGGCTATGATTTTAACCATCAAATTTTAAAACCTTGGGCTCGTGATCCTGCGTTCTATAAATCCGTTTGGACGGATAGAAGCGATGTCCCAGCACATGAAGGTCCAACCCATCATGGTACCACAGAACTATGGACCTTTATATTTCCGTTATCGAAAACAGAAAGACTTAAGCTCATCGCCGATCTAAAAGTAATTGCACCACTTAATGCACAAGCAAAAAAAAATTTAATAGGAAATGCTAGGGACTTATGGGTTACTGGTATTAGGGATATTAAATTTCAGAGCGAGGTGCTTACCGATCTAAAAACCAAAGACAATATTAAAAATGATGTCGAGTTAGTTTCAGCTATTGATGAAGCCATCACTTCAACTAATGACCTTGTTAAGTGGTTGCAGGATGAATCCAAGTCCAAAACGGGACCTTCAGGAATTGGTAAAAATAATTATACTTGGCACCTACAAAATGTACACCTGGTCCCATTAACCTGGGATGATGAAGTAATGATTCTAAACCGTGAGCTCGCTCGCGCTTGGTCATCATTGAAATTAGAAGAACACAATAATAGAAATCTACCAGAGTTGATTGATGCTAACTCTCCTGAAGCCTATGATAAAATGGCCGATGCATCTGCAAAAAGTTTAATTAATTTTTTAGAACAACAAGACATCGTTACCGTAAAACCATATTTTGACCCTGCTTTGCGCGAGCATTTGGGCAAATATGTACCCAAGGAGCAGCGAAACTTTTTCGTGATTGGCGAACATTATGACCCGAGACCATTATACTCACATTTTTACCATTGGTTCGAATTAGCTCGTATGGATAATGAGCCAAATAAAAGTGAGATAAGAAAAGGTCCATTATTATATAATATTTTTGATTCAAGAAATGAAGGGACCGCTACAGCTGTTGAAGAAATGTTTATGCAAGCTGGCTTGTATGATGATAGCCCAAGAACGAAAGAGATTGTTTATATAATGATTGCCCAGCGTGCGGCAAGAGGTTTAGGATCCTTATATGCGCACGCCAATGAGATGACTATGGAAGAAGCTGGAGGGATTCACAGTGAATACACTCCTCGTGGTTGGATGAAAACCGAAAAAGAGCTTCTCATTTTTGAGCAACATTTATACTTACGACAACCGGGTTATGGAACAAGCTATATTACAGGTAAATATTTACTCGAAAATACATTGGCTGATTATGCGAGACTATTAGAATTACAAGGGAAACCATTTGTTTTAAAAGACTTTTTTGATACCTTAAATAGTATTGGAAACATCCCTATTTCATTAGCAAATTGGCAAATGACTGGTTCAAAGAATAATTTGAAAGTCATTACAGATTAGAACCGTTTAAAACCTAACGAGCTACAGCTGAAAAAGGCACTTATTTGGCAATCATTATTTTGAAGATTAAACCAATAATTTCACTTTAAAACGAAACCTTTAAAAATAATTTTAACCACTTCAAATTCAAGCCTATAATTTGTCCATAAAATTTACCTCATACTATTTGGTAATCACATAGATTATCGTAAATTTGCAAACTCTTTTTGAGAGAGGATTGTTTAATTAAGTAAATTTAATAAGTGTGGATACATTAAGCTACAAAACGATTTCAGCAAACAAAGCTA
>JAGXIE010000122.1 GCA_024635765.1 Flavobacteriaceae bacterium
TTGTGTTGACCTGCTAGATCGATATGTAGTACGTCCTTTTTGTTTTGTTTGCCAATCGCCCAACAATGGCTTACCGCCATCTGAAAAAGAATCTACAATACTTCCCAATACCAATCCAATAATAGCTCCGATCGGTCCACCAAAAGACCAACCCAATGAAGCTCCTATCCATTTTGAAAAATTCATGTGTGTTTTTTATGTTTTAGAAATTCAAATATACTATTGTTAGTTGTTTTTATTTGCGTTTCGTTACTCAAATTAACCATAGAAATCCTGAATGGTTTCATTCAAACTGACAACCAATAGCTGTTGACTGCCGACTATTTTTCCGTATCTTTGTAGTCCCGAAGCTTCGGGAAACTATTAACTATAAAATTTAAGATATATGTATCCAGCAGAATTAGTAAAACCAATGCGTGAAGATTTGACCAAAGTTGGTTTTGAAGAATTACATACTGCAGAGGCTGTAGATGCCGCATTAGCTAAAGAAGGAACAACATTAGTGGTTGTCAATTCAGTTTGTGGTTGTGCGGCTGCAAACGCTCGTCCAGGTGCGAGAATGAGTTTACAAAACGCAAAACGTCCTGACCATATCGTGACTGTTTTTGCAGGTGTTGACAGAGAGGCTGTTGACCAAGCAAGAGGTCACATGGTGCCGTTTCCTCCAAGTTCTCCGAGCATGGCCTTGTTTAAAGATGGTGAATTAGTGCACATGTTAGAGCGTCATCATATTGAAGGTCGTCCAGCTGAACTGATAGCAGAAAATTTAGTAGATGCTTATAACGAGTATTGCTAAAAGGAACGTGCAAAGCCATAGGTTTTAAGGCGTAAAAATTAAAAACCACGAAAAATTCGTGGTTTTTTTGTGTCATAACGCAACCTTTTTCATATAATCGCATCTATAAACAAAACAGTTCCCATTATGAAGAAAACAATCTTTACTTTAGGTTTGACATCATTATTTATACTCTTTACTGCAATGCAATGTGATAAAGATGATATCTCGGTAAATTGTGAAGACATTCAATTGGATCTGTTAGAATTTAAATCGAGCATCGAAGAATTGGCAAACACGTCGATATGCAGTGACGAATTTGAATGTCGTTACATTGCTTTTGGAAGTAAGCCTTGTGGAGGTCCTTGGGAATTTTTGATTTATACCACTTCAATCGACACCCTAACTTTGACTTCCCTTGTAATGGAGTACAATCAACTGGAAGCCAATTATAATTTCAACTGTGGTGCGGTTTCAGATTGTTCTACACCTCAACCACCGATTAGTTTTGGTTGTGAAAACAACCAATGTATTCCTCTGTATTAATAGGTTATTAATCTTACTTTTTGTTAATTTTGTTTCATGCAAAAAGTAATAGCATACCCACTGACCGTTTTATATATTATCTGTTTCGGATTGACCTTGATTGTCTTTCATCCGATTCAATGGTTTTGTTTTAATGTTTTTGGGTATCAGGCACATAAAGTGAGTGTAGATTGGCTTCAATTTTCATTGATGCGCTGTCTGAACGTGCTTGGAACTCGTTTTACATTTACAAATCCTTACAACATAGATACCGATCAGCCTTTAATTATTGTTGCCAACCATCAAAGCATGTACGATATATCACCAATCATGTGGCACATGCGCAAACACCATCCAAAATTCATTAGCAAAAAGGAATTGGGCAAAGGAATTCCGAGTGTATCCTATAATTTGCGCCATGGAGGTTCGGTACTCATTGACCGGAAAAACCCACGACAATCCTTGCCTGCCATTATGAAATTTGGTGAATACATCGAAGAAAATAATCGTGCAGCTGTGATTTTTCCGGAAGGTACAAGAAGTAAAACTGGGATTCCCAAGCCATTTCAAACAAAAGGATTGGAGATTTTGATTAAAAAAATTCCCTCTGCCACGATAGTTCCTATTAGTATAAATAATTCCTGGAAAATGCTTCGATATGGAAATTTTCCCATGGGAATTGGAAATCATTTAAAGTTCACAATACACCAACCTATCAAAATTGCTACCTTTGTTAATAAAGAAGAATTAATTCCAACGATTGAAAAAGTGATTTCTTCAAATATTCATCCATAAATAAAAAATATGTCTTTAAAAAATATACGATTGGAAGTGATGCAACATCTAGAAAAAGATGTTGAACACCTCATAGAAAAATACTTAATACCTGTAGATAAAATATGGCAACCTACCGATTTTTTACCCAATTCGGAAGGCGATAGCTTCTTTGATGAAGTTACGGAAATCCGTGAGTTGGCCAAAGAACTACCTTATGATTTTTGGGTGGTTTTGGTTGGTGATATGATTACCGAAGAAGCTCTACCCACCTACGAGTCTTGGTTAATGGATGTTGAAGGCGTCGATCAAGTTGGTCGAAATTCATGGGGGAAATGGGTAAGACATTGGACTGCTGAAGAAAACCGACATGGTGATGTGCTCAACAAATATTTATATTTATCGGGACGTGTAAATATGAAGGAAATCGAAAAAACTACGCAGCATTTGATTGCTGATGGGTTTGATATTGGCACTGATAGAGATCCCTATAAGAACTTTATCTATACGAGTTTTCAGGAATTGGCGACCTACATTTCTCATAATCGTGTAGCAAAATTAGCCAAGGATAAAGGAAATAAGCAACTTTTTAAAATGTGTAATATCATTTCAGGTGACGAAATGCGTCATCATCATGCTTATGCCGAATTCGTAGAACGTATTTTTGCTGTGGACCCAAATCAAATGATGATAGCATTTCAGACCATGATGAAACAGAAAATCACAATGCCAGCGCATTTCTTAAGAGAATCAGGCGACAAAATAAGTAGTGCTTTTGAAGAGTTTTCAAACACGGCACAACGTATCGGTGTTTATACCTCTGCTGATTATGTAGATATTTTAGAAAAACTGATTAAACGCTGGGAAATCGGAAACATCACAAATTTATCTGATGATGCTGAAAAAGCTAGAGAGTATTTAATGAAACTTCCGGAGCGGATGAAACGATTGGCGGAACGTATGAAAATACCTGAAAATTCATTTCAATTTAAATGGGTAGAGCCTGCAATTTTAAAATAGAAATTGCAAACATATTTATAACTAAATTCCTTTCGAATCTTGAAAGGAATTTTTTATTTTTAACTATGACTTCCGAAAAACAGATTACCAAGACCAAAGTTTTTGTAAAAACCCAGCTCGCTGATGCTGAAGGTGGTCATGATTGGTTTCATATTGAGCGGGTCTATAAGAATTCCTTACTAATTGCTAAAGACGAAAACGTAGATGTATTCGTAGTACAACTTGGTGCTTTACTACATGATATAGCAGACAGTAAGTTTCACGATGGTGACGAAACACTGGGCCCAAAAGTGGCACGGGAATTTTTGTTTAGTATCAATGTAGATTCAGCTGTTATAGAACACGTCATCAACATAATAAAAAATATTTCTTTCAAAGGCGGAAATGAAGCTCAAGAATTTAGGTCTCCCGAACTTGATGTCATTCAAGATGCTGATCGTTTGGATGCTCTTGGAGCGATTGGTATTGCAAGAACATTCAATTATGGTGGTTTTAAAAACAGAGTGCTATTCGATCCAGACATCGAGCCAAACCTCAACATGACAAAAGAAGACTATAAATCTTCTACGGCACCTACCATCAATCATTTCTACGAAAAATTACTGCTTCTTAAAGATAAAATGAATACTAAAACTGGTAGGCGAATCGCCTCTGATAGGCACAAATTTATGGAGCAATTTCTTCAGCAATTTTATGCTGAATGGGATGGACTTAAATAAATCATTGCACCATCTGCTTCATGGTGTTTCTATAAGCTGAAGCGCTCTGACCTGTAAATTCATTAAAGAGTTTATTGAAATGGGAAAAATTGTTAAAACCACATTCAAAACAAATGTCGGTAATCGTCATCTGACTTTCTGACAACATTTTAGTGGCATGTACGACCCGATATTCGTTTACCAACTTTGTAAATGTTTTTCCTGTCGCTTTTTTAAAATATCTACAAAAGGCAGGAACCGTCATACTTACCTTATCTGCAATTTCGTCCAAGCTAATGTGACTTTTAAAATTACTGTTGATATGCTTATAGACAATATCAATTTTTGCACTGTCCTGTAGTTTCGTCTCAAAGGCGTATCCATCAGCATTGAGCAACGTATAATCATCTGATAGTGCCAAATCATTTAGGATGTCCAATAACTTTATGATTCTTTCGAAGCCTTCGTACTCTATAAGACTCTCGATTTTTGGTCCTACAATTTTCTTGGTTTCAGGTTTGAATAGTATGCCTTTTTTCCCTCTTTCGAATAGTTGCACAATATCACTGGCTTCTGGAGTATCAAAAAACTTATCCCCTAAAAAATCGGGCTTAAACTGAATCAAGGTTTCCGATCCATGACTGGTGAGTCGATCCGTAAACCCGTTATGAGGCAGGTTAGACCCTAATAAAATCAGTTGACTGTTGTTAAAATAAGATAGATGATTCCCTATGTGCCGTTTCCCTTCTCCTTTGTTGACATAAACCAATTCTATTTCAGGATGGAAATGCCAAGAAGCGGTATTCTTCTTATTTGGTTCCGTTTCTGTATGCTTTTTTACCAGTAAGGAACTTCCAAAGCTGTTACTAACCTTTTCAAACGCTGGTTTTACTTGGAGCATGCTGTTAAAATTTTACTCAAAATTACTATATGTTGGAAAACTAAATGTGTACAAATTTATCAATTTTATATGCTATTTTAACCTATTGATAAAATTAATATGATTATAAAGTTAATTTTACATACTAATTGGATAACCATGTTGTTTTTTAAACTTGAAAATGGTCATAAGTTTGTCATAGAAATCATTAAAAAAAACCAAATCATGAAAAAGACAATTAAAAATACTTTGGTCGTAATGGCCATGTTAGGAACTATTACCGGTTATGCAAATCTTAAACCTTCACTTCACTTGAATGAGAATGTCAAAACAACGATGCTCACTCTTGATGATGTCAGAGAAGGTCAACTCTTATTGATCAAAAGTAAAAACGGAACGATTCTATATAAGGAATCCATAAGTAAAACGGGCGATTATAGCAAGGAATTTGATCTTACCTCATTGCCAAACGGTAATTATTTTTTCGAACTCGAGAAAGATATGTTAATTCAAATAATCCCATTTAATGTTTCATCCAATACTGTGAATTTCTTAAAGGATAAAGAAGTTAAAATCTTCAAACCTGTTGTAACATCAAAAAAAAACAAATTGTATGTTTCAAAATTATCTTTAGATCTTCAACCTCTGACTATTGAAATCTATTATAAGGAATCCCAAGATTCTAATAGTTATGAAAAAATATACACTCAAAAAATCGAAAACACGAAGGTCATTGAGCGAATTTATGCATTGGATAAGAACATCCCAGGTACTTATAAAATCGTCACAAAAGCGGACGGACGCAGCTATTCCCAAACTTTTACCTTCTAAATATATGGATTAGAAAAATAGTTTTTTTAGGTATTTTAAAAAGGAAGTTCTTTAAAAGCTTCCTTTTTTTTATTTCAGAATAACTTTAGCTGTCCATCTTTGTATTGTTCGTGAAGCGTCCTATTTAATTTAGGCATCGCTTTATTTTTGAAGTATTTCAGTTTTGCAAGTTTCACCAAATCATTTATCTGTTTTGCGATTTCACCTTCGCCTCGCATACGTGTTCCGTAGCGTGAATCATTCAAACTACCTCCATGACAATTTTCTATTTGACGCAATACTTTATCTGCTCTGTCTGGCATCGATTTATTAATCCAATCGGTGAATATTTTGCCAATTGCTCCATTCAATCTAACAATTGTATGTCCAATGGATACCGCTCCCTGCTCTGAAACTGTTTTTGCTAATGGCAGAATTTCATGACTATTGATGGAAGGAATAATAGGTGCAATCATCACATTTACTGGAATTCCATTTTCTGAAAGGATTCTTACCGTTTCCAGTCTTTTTTTGATCGTAGCAGTCCTTGGTTCAAGAATGCGCCTTGTGTCTTCTGAAAGTGACGTAATGGAAACATTTACTCCTATCAAATTATCCTTGGCAAGCTCTTTCAAAACATCCAAATCGCGCAGGATTAACGCGTTTTTAGTAATGATTCCTACAGGGTGCTTGTATCTTAAAAAGACTTCCAAACATTTCCGGGTAATTTCAAGCTTCTTTTCTGCAGGTTGATAACAATCTGTATTGCCCGACATTACAATTGGATAGGCTTGCCAATTTTTCTTTTTAAGATGTGCTTCCAATAGCTTTGGTGCGTCTTTTTTAACTAAAATACGCCGTTCAAAATCTAACCCGGGACTATAGCCCCAAAACACGTGTGTGTTTCTAGCATAACAATAAACACAACCATGCTCACAGCCTTGATACATGTTCATGGAATATAACATGCCCACATCAGGGCTAGAAACTTTGTTGACAATAGTTTTTGGGAACACTTCGAGATATTGTGTTTTGTTAGTATCGACTTCCTCTCCTTCTATGGCACAATATTCAAGAAATTCGTCTCGCATTTCATGACTTAATTCGAAGAATCGGTTGGACGTATTGAGTTGAGCTCCACGACCTTTGATGGTAGGATTTGAGTTCATTTAATGTATTTGTTTATAGTATGAAAGAAATTTTCAGATCATAAAGATACAATCAGACCTGCTGATTGATGGCTACATAATGTAGAAAGTCGGAATGAATGATTGTAGGATTCCAATATGGAATTGGAAAAATATTTTTGCAAGAATACATAATCCCGAAGTTTCAGGACTGACTGCGCGAGAATTTATTTTCCAGGAAATTCAGCTTTACGTTTTTCTAAAAATGCTGTAGTGCCTTCAGTAAAATCTTCTGTTCCAAAACATTTTCCAAACTGTTTGATTTCGACTTCGAACCCATTGACACCATCTTTATAATTGGCATTGACTGCTTTGATTGCCGCTTTGATTGCCACGGAAGAATTACGCATGATTTTCCCAGCGATTTTTTCACATAAGGACAATAATTCCTCTTGTGTAGTGACATGATTTACCAACCCATAGGACTTTGCAGTTTCAGCATCAATCATACCTGCTGTCATGATCATTTCCATGGCACGGCCTTTTCCGACCAATTGTGGTAAACGTTGTGTACCACCATATCCTGGGATGACTCCAAGTGAAACTTCAGGCAATCCCATTTTAGCATTATCGCTAGCGACCCTAAAATGACATGCCATGGCCAATTCTAAACCGCCTCCAAGAGCAAAACCGTTTACAGCCGCAATCACTGGAGTTGAAAGATTTGCTACATAATCAAACAACAGCTCTTGTCCTTTAGCCGCTAATTTACCGCCGTTTTCAACATTAAAATCTGCAAATTCACTAATGTCTGCACCAGCAACAAATGCCTTTTCGCCACTTCCTGTGACAATAATTACTTTGGTGTTTTTATCCTTGTTCGCTTCTTTAAAAGCATCGTGCAATTCTTGAATTGTATCTTTATTAAGGGCATTTAGTTTGTTAGGACGATTGATTGTAATGGTTGTAATACCATCTTTAGTTGCGGATAGAATGTTTTGGTAAGACATTTTGAAGTGTTTTAAGAGAACCTTTTCGACTACGATAAAGGTGATTTAGTAATTATATTCGATCTTTAGGAAAAGAAACCTTGAATATGGTGCCCTTGCCCTGTTCTGATGTAAAGGTAATACTTCCGTTGTAAGTTTCCACGATATTTTTGACCATTGCAAGCCCAAGTCCCATGCCACTACTTTTTGTCGTAAATTTGGGCTCAAATACTTTTGATTGATTTTCTTCCGTTATCCCAATGCCGTTATCCGACACCAAAATCATAGCATTATTGTCCTCTGAAACAACGCTGACATCTATTCTTGGACTTTGGTCTTCCGGAATTGCCTGAATTGCATTTTTGACTAAATTGGTAACTACTCTTATCAGTTGAGTTCTATCAAATTTAGCAATAATCTCCTCTTCATCGGCGTTGAAAAAAATGTAATCTTCACTAAAAATATCTAGAGCCAACTTAACAATATTCACAACATTTAATGTCTCATTTTGCTGTGCAGGCATTTTGGCAAAATTAGAAAAAGCTGATGCAATAGAACTCATGGTATCAATTTGCTGAATCAATGTTTTGCTATATTCATCAACTTTTTGATGGATTATCGGATCTTGTGGATCAAATTTTCTCTGAAAACTTTGAACGCTCAATCGCATCGGCGTCAATGGGTTTTTAATTTCATGAGCTACCTGTTTTGCCATTTCTCTCCACGCCTGTTCGCGTTCTGATGTTGCCAATTTTACGGCACTCTCTTCCAACTCATCAATCATTCTATTATAAGAATTGACTAAGGTAGCAATCTCCTCACTCGACGAATCGATATCGATTTTTTTATTGTGATTTTCAAGTCGAGTAGCGTTGATTTTATCACTGATCGTTTTCAATGATTTAGTGATATATTTTGAAAGTAAGAACGCCAAAACGACGGCAATGAGGAGCATAAAAATATAAGCATATCCTAATCGTGTCAAAAATTCGTTCAGTTCTTTATTCAAAAACTCATCATCTTCGAGATATGGAAGATTTAATATGGCAAGTGGTTTGAATTTCTTGTCTGTTATATAGGTATAAGACGATTGGTAGGTTTTACCATTTTTTTCAGTTTTATCGACAAATCTATGCGATGCAGTATTTGATATTTCATTCAGGATTTCGGCGCTTAAGCATTTTGGAAGTGAATCACCTTCAATACTTGCTTTAGATGACTTCAGTAATCCTCCTTCCAAGTCATACAAGTTAAGTTCTAATTGGTGAATATCAGCAATCTCATAAATTTCATCCTTAAAAATCAATGGGATTTTTTCGGTATTAACAGGGTAGGTAGTTTCCCGAATCACAAAGTCGATATTACGACGAATATTCTCCTCTTTGCGTTCTAAACGTTCTTTATGATAATCATGAGCTTCTTCATTATATTGATAGATGGTCACTCCAGCAATCAAAATTGAAGCGATAAGCACCAACAGGATCATGGCAATGAAAATACGAACGCGTAAGGATAGTTTTCTTGATCTCATTCAGACTAACAATTGGCTAAATATAACAATAATCAAGCCAAGACTTTTAAGCATCTGGGTTTTTGGCTCTGATGTTTTTATATATTTTGAAGCCTAACATTAATAAAATTCCTAGTACTAAAATTCCTAGTACACCAAATACCCAATTGATGGCGCTCTTTAAAATCACTAAAAACACTACGGCAAACAGTATAAATGTGGCGCCTTCGTTCCACAATCGCATAAAGTTTGATGATTTTTTGACCTCATCACGTTGCAACTCCTTGTAGTACTGATGGGTTTTTAATTGATACAAAATAAGTAAAAAAACAAAAACTAATTTGACATGCATCCAAGGTTGCTGTAACCAGAATGGCTGCAAAATAAGTAACCAAATGGCGAAAA
>JAGXIE010000123.1 GCA_024635765.1 Flavobacteriaceae bacterium
ATTGAAATCCCTAATCTGTTCCTGCATATAACCTTCTTCACTTTCATCGACTACGTTGATATCCTTCTCCACCAAACCTGAATTCGTTTTTACTGGCTTGTTATATGACAATAGCATCCATCCTGTAAAGCGTTCTTTATGTTTGGCAACTTTAGTATAAGGAAGATAGTGCGGATAATCACCATAAGCAGTATTGACATACATTTGACCATTGTCCTCAAACCCTGCAGGATACATACCCAAACGTCTTTCAAATTTAAAATTGACAGAAATAGCCATGGTCGAATAATGCCAGTAATTGCCATTATTATCTTTAACCGTGCTACCATGACCAGACCCTTTAAGAAATCCTCCTGGCTTGTATGAGATCGGATTGTAAGGCGCATATTCAAAAGGACCAAGTGGATTTTTACTTGTATAAACCCCGTCGGCATATACATTCCACTGGGTCCCAGGGGCGCCATATTCCAAATAATAAGTGCCATCGTGCTTCACCATCCATGGGCCTTCTATAAAAGGTTTCAATTCTGATTTATGATCCTGACCAAATCGTTCCCAACCATGCTTTTCAGGGTCTAGATTGAATAAATCAGTCTGTTTGTCAATTGGAATGTAGTAATTATCCGCATCTAATTCGATGCCTCTAATAGGCCATTTGTTAGATGATTCTTCATACAGATAAACCTTACCATCATCATCCACAAACAAATTTGGATCTTGGACACCATTAACATTGATCACAGCATAATTGGTTTTCCAATCACCAAGTTCAGGATTGTCTGTTTCAATGACAGCACCTCGTCCTGACGGATCTCCCAAAACTATGATTTTACCATTCTTAACAGCCGCCGCTGGCGCATTACTACCATTAAAATACCAACTTTGAGGTTTGATAAATTTCCAGTTGCTCATATCATCGGAGGCCCAATAACCATGAGAACGTGTCACGAACATGTAAAAACGACCTTTGAAATTAACAATCGCTGGATCTGCACCAGAACGATAGGATACATTATTCTTTGCGCGATAGTGCGACATATAGGAATAATCAATGTCAATAGGATTGCAATAGGTCGAATAATTTTTCTTTACAATTTCGGTTTGATCTGATTTTAACTCTAAAGTTTGTGACTTCAAATTTGTCGAAAACAAAAAAAGAGTGATCATACAGACGTAGCTAATTAGATATATTCTTGAATTATTCATTCTTATAGTTTGATTAGTCATTTTGAATCAGTCATTATACTCATAAATATTCGTCGGATTCCCTCTCAATTTTTCAAAAACTTTATAGGCACGATTCACAGATTCCTTGTTGGCTTGTTCAAATTCTTTGTCAGTAACTTTGTATTGAGATTGCAATTCTTTCAATGTTACACGTAAATCCTTCTCAATTTGATCATATTTAGGATTGTCAATCTGATTTTTGAGTTCCTTTGGATCTGTTTTTAGATCATACAATTCCCATTGATCAATATCGTCATACACATGAATTAATTTGTAACGTTTAGTTCTAACACCGTACATTTTTTTGACCATATGAAAGGCTGGAAAATCATAATAGTGGTAATAAATCGCAACACGAAAGTCTTCATTACTTGCATTATTCGTTAATAAAGGTTTCAGCGATTTTCCTTGCATATCGTTTGGAATCTCAACACCAGCAAAGTCCAAAAAAGTTTCGGCGAAATCGAGATTTTGAGTCAATGCAGTGATTTCAGTGCCCTTTTTTATCATTTGTGGATACTTCATAACCATAGGCATCGCCAAGGATTCCTCATACATGAAACGTTTGTCAAACCAGCCTTTTTCTCCCAAATAAAAACCCTGATCTGTAGTATATATAATTAACGTGTTCTCCGAAAGACCATTGGCATCAAGGTAGTCTAGAATACGACCTACGCCTTCATCCACAGCCTTAATTGTTGCCAAATATTCATGCAGATAGCGTTGCCCTTTCCAAATAGCCAGTTCTTCCAAATCCATATTAGCCTCATGCATGGCATCGTTTTTTGCTTGATAAGCTCGATCCCAAGTGGCGCGTTGCTCTGTTGTCATCCGCGCAAAATCCGTTTTCCAAGGATTATGAGCCAACACACTACTTCCTTTTGCGACCGTCATTTTGAGATCATGACCTTCATACATATCTGTGTAAATTGTCTGTTTTTGTTCTTTGGAAGCAAACGAACCTTCATGATCTGTAAAATAGGTGTCTGGTAAAGGGAATTTGACATCATCATAAATATTAAGGTGTCGAAGGGCAGGCATCCAATTGCGATGTGGTGCTTTGTGATGCACCATCATCATAAAAGGTTGATTGCTGCCTTTAACGGAATTTAGATATGAAATAGCGTCGTCTGTAATAATATCGGTGGCATAGCCAGTAATTCGTGTCGTATCAACTCGCTGTTTTTGTTCATTATAGGCAATGAATTCTGGATTATAATAATTGCCTTGGTCGGTGAGAATATTCCAATAATCGAAACCTTGTGGATGTCCGTCAAGATGCCATTTCCCTAACATCGCCGTGGTATATCCTGCTTTTTGTAACAACTTTGGGAAGGTTGACTGGTTACCATCAAATTTGTCACCGTTCATCCTAAAACCATTGATATGGTTGTGCTTTCCTGTTAAGACCACTGCCCTACTTGGTCCACAAATAGAATTTGTACAGAAATTGTTTTTAAATATCGCTCCATCATTTGCAATGCGGTCAATGTTGGGCGTTGGAGCCAATTTACTGATGGGATGTCCGTAAGCGCTAATAGCTTGTGTGGCATGGTCATCTGCCATTATAAAAATAATATTCGGTCGCTGTTTTATTTGCTCAATTGCCTTTTCAACAATAACTTCCTGTTGTTTTGTTTTACAGGTTAGAAATGTAAAAGCTACAATGAGAAAGAACATTATTTTTTTCATCTGTCATATTATTTTGTGATGATTCTTACAGTTTGAACGACTTCTTTCTTGAAAATCGTTTGATCGAAAAATGTGAATACCTTATCCAATTGTTCGAATGGGATCGATGACAATTCGTGCTTACCTCCGATTACTTTATAGAAGTAAAATGGTTTTTCAAGTTTTCTTAATTTATCTACGATGGTCGCAGAACCATCAAGCATTAAATACCCTTTCCTGTCAGGTTTGCACTGATGATGCGCTCCACTTGCATAGGGCACCAAGTTATCATCCGTGCCATGAAAGAAAGCAGATGGAACGGCATTTGTATTCGTAATATAATCGGCATTTACTACAGCTCCTGCTAATGAAAACACACCCGAAAACTTGATATTTTCATAAGGTTTTAAGTCATCAACAAAGTACTCTTTCATGTAGACAGCATTCAGCATACCTTCGGCCCCTGCGCTGCTTCCACCTGCTATGATTTTAGTGGTGTCGGCTCCCAATATCGCTTTGTTTTGGTAAATGAATTTAGCTGCATCCAAAAAATCGATCGCTGCGTTTTTAAACGTCAGTAGCTTTTCAGATTTTGGGCAATCACAACCGAAACCAGTCAATTGTCCTATTCGGGTCAAGCGATAAGATATAAACACTCCTAGATAACCGTTTTCAGCAGCTAATTCAGCCAACTTTTTTTCACTTGGATGTGCTCTGTCCCCACCAACAAATCCTCCTCCATGCATCCATAGGAGCACTGGAATCGAATCTGTTTTTTTAAAGTTTTTAGGGGTATAGACATCCATCTTTAATGAATCCGAGCCTTTGACAGAATAGATATACGTTGTGACTTTAGACTGCGAAAAGCCAGTTATAGATAGGAATAGGAATAGGGCTAGGAATAAAAGATTTTTCATTTTTCTAATTCATTTTTTCAATTAATACGCCACTAATGACGGTTTCTCCTTCAAGCGCTCTCAAATTTATATGTAATCCCTGATTATTTTTAATTTTTAACAAAGCTTCAACAGTAATGCCATATTTGTCTGGATAGTTATTTGCCATGTTGAAATTACTTTGTATCAATTCTTCATTCAGATAGATATCAAAAATTCGTTGTTTAATGCTTTCTTCGGAAAGTTCTTTTTTGGTGGTCAAATTAAAGATTGTTTCGACATTACTTCTAATCTGTGGTTCGACAAAGTACAACGTTATCTTATAATATCCGTTAGGAATGTCCACTTTATAGTCCGTACAACCTTCTCGCATAGTTTGAAAAACACCTTCCTTCTCTGTGTTTTTGACGTTATTTGGGATGCCTTGATTATGATCTTTAGTAATATTGTAGGCTGTTCCGTTTAAAAAACCATATTGATTTTTTGAATAGTTACGATCAGGCGCAAATGTGATCTCATTTTCTTCATCGTAAAAACTGAAATGTGAGCCTATATTAATAGCAAATCGATCGATATCGGATGTTATTAAGTTATCGATTTTATAAACCTGAATGGTTTTATTTACCTCTTCAGTATTGGCAACTACCTTTAACTGGTTTTTTCCGTCTTTAAAAGGGACATCCACGGTTGCTAATCCTCTTTCAAATTGGACGGCCGTCAACATCTGATCGTTCAAATACACTTTTGCTTCCTTCTGATTTGAAAAGACAGAAACTGAACGTGAATTTTCTTCAATCATATTTAGAGGATGTTTTTCATTTAAGGCGATATGCAGAACTGGTTCTTCTCTTAAAACAGATTGATACCAATAATAGACATCCTTTGGTTCACGATCGTATTGCACCAAGCCTTTTTGATTGACATGTGGAATTGTTTCGCCTCTAAATTCTGAACCAAAGTCAGCGAAATTCCAAGCCGTCATGCCTGCCACAAAATCACGGGCCATTACTTGTTCATAATAACTTTTATGAAGCATCAATTGATATTCTTGTGTGTAATCATACTTTTTTGGAGTGGTACTGGACACATTCACATCAGCACCAGGTCCGTATTCGGATATCATAATCGAACGATTTGGAAAACGTTTGTGTTGGTCGTCTAAAAAGATACCTAAATCGGGAATTGTTCCATTATACCATCCGAAATAGAGATTCCAACCGATAAGCATTGATAGGTCGGCTATTCTAGTCTCGTTATAAATTTCGTTGAAATGCAAGGCCATGACCGTTAAACGATTTGGTGCTTTTTTACGAGTTAAATCTTCCAACTGTTTCGCCAAATCATAAGTATATAACTTCATGGCTTCACGAGACTCTTCAGTTAATTTACGATTAAACTGCATGCGTAAAAAAATCTCATTCATATAACCGAACATCACCACCGAAGGAAAATTATAATATTGTTTGAGATGTTCTTCCTGCATTTTTAAACTTGTATCAAAAAATTCAGGGGTGTTGGTGACTATGTTTACAATGGGGATTTCTGACCAAACCAATATTCCAAGTTCGTCGCACAGCTTATACAATTCCTGTGAATGTGGATAATGTGCAAAACGAATCACATTCGATCCCATATTTTTAATGAGATGAATGTCTTTTTTTTGAAGGTGCATCGGTACCGCATTTCCATAGCCTTTGTAATCCTGATGACGATTCACACCAATTATTTTATAAGGTTTTCCATTGAGATAAAACCCATTATTAGCATCCACACTGACCCAACGAAAAGCTATGTGAGTTGACTTTTCATCTAAAACCTTATCTTTTGAATCAGTCAAGGATATGTTTAAATTGTACAAATATGGGTTTTCAGGAGACCATAAGTTAGGATTGCTGATTTCTGGGAATTTTATTTTTAAACTTTCTGTTGAATTCCCTTTGATTTTCAGTTTCTTCTTTTCAGTCTGAATTATGTTTCCTTCAGCATTTGAAATTGTAACTTGAAGCTGATTCGTTGATTGCGAGTTTTCAAAATTATCTACCAATATCGTGACTTCCAAACCTCCTTTTTCATCGGAAACGTTATAGTAATCGACATAAAATCCGTTAGAGGCAAAATCGTTTAAAGACAAATGCTGTTTAGGGACAGAAATCAATTCTACATCGCGATAAATGCCACCGTAAAAAGTAAAATCAGCATCTAAAGGTGGAATATTTTCATTATGAGAATTGTCCACTTCGACCTCAATTAAATTGTAGTCATCAAACTTTAACCATTTGGTAATGTTGAAATTAAAGGCCGTGTAACCTCCTTTATGATTACCAACAAAATTGCCATTTACATAGACATTGGCTTCTTGATTAACACCTTTAAAATGAAGGTAGTGGACTAAATTTTCTTTTTCGGCAGAAATGAAAACCTGTTTTCGATACCAACCCAATCCTCGATAATACCCTCGTTCATCATCAAAGGCGTCTAATTTATTCCAAGTATGAGGAATGTTAACTGTCTGCCAACTGGTTTTGGTAGAATCCAATGTAAAGTGCCAACCTGAATTAATGATGGTAGTTTGGGCAGTTAATTGAAATGAAAACGCTGTGGACATCAGCGTGACAACAATTACCGCAATATATGTCACCTTTCGTTTCATCAGCTATACTCTTAATTTTTATGGTTGCTACTCTTTAAGTGTAAATATGTGCTTAAATTTAAAGTCAGAACTCGGCGCAATAGCAATTTCAAACTCGCCTGGTTCCACAGTAAATTTATTTTCATCGTTATAGAATTTCAAATCTGCAGCAGTCAAATTAAAAGTGACCGTTTTGCTTTCCCCTTTTTTAAGGAATATTTTTTGGAATCCTTTCAATTCCTTAACTGGTCGTGTAATGCTCCCTACTTTATCATGAACGTAAAGCTGGACGATCTCATGGCCGTCATAATTTCCTGTATTCGTAATAGTTATATCGGCTGTTAAAGTATCGTTGAAACCAATGTTTGTGTCTGATAATTTCAAATCAGAATATTCAAACTTGGTATAGCTCAATCCATATCCGAATGGAAACAACGGGGTATTTGGAACATCGATATAATTGGATTTATAATCCTCCTTCGGGTCTCTCTCTGGAATCGGGCGACCTGTATTTTTCATATTATAATAAATAGGCACCTGACCGACATTTCTTGGGAATGTAGCAGTCAATTTTCCTGACGGATTATAGATGCCAAACAAAACGTCTGCAACACCACTGCCACCCATAGTTCCTGGGTACCAAGCTTCCAAAATGGCATCCACTTCATTCACTTCGTCTGAAAGGTTAAGAGGACGGCCATTCATCAGTACCAAAATGATTTTTTTGTTTGGAACCGCTTCTCTGATTTTCTTAATGAGTTTGGTTTGATTGCCCGGGATTCTTAAATTAGTTCTCGATGCCGCCTCACCACTCATATGATAGCTTTCACCCATAACCAGCAACACAACATCTGCTTTCTTGGCAGCATTTATAGCTTCTTGAAATCCTTTTTCATCTTCAGATTCAATTTCGCAACCCTTTGCATAAAGCATTTGACTGTCTTTTAAATAATCCTGCAAACCTTCATAGATGCTTACCGATTTTCCCTTTCGATCTCCTGCACCTCCCCAATTTCCATTGATATGAAATTCGTCTTTTGCCAAGGGTCCAATGAGCGCAATGGTTTTGGTCTTATCCAGTGGCAAAGCTTCATTCTTGTTTTGTAATAAAACATTAGATGCAGCCGCCGCTTCTCTTGCAACTTTTAAAAATTCTGGTTTGTAAATAGTTTCCTTTTCGCGTTGTTCATCATTGTAGCGATACGGATCATCAAATAGGCCTAATTTGAATTTTGCCATTAAAATCTTTTTACAAGACTCATTGACTAATGCGACGTCAATAGCTTCCTCTTCAATTAACTTCTTGAGATGCAAGCGATACACTTCACCCATCATATCCATATCAATTCCAGCATGCATTGCCAAACGAGCAGTATCGATGCTGTCTTTCGCAAATCCATGTTGAATCATTTCGTTGATGGCTGTATAATCTGACACCACAAATCCTTTAAAATCCCATTCACCACGAAGAATATCCCTAAACAAAAATTTATTTCCGGATGCTGGAACACCATTCACCTCGTTAAAAGCCGTCATAAAGGTCTCAACTCCAGCATCCACTGCTGCTTTAAAAGGTGGTAAATACACATTCCGAAGTTCTTCTTCGCCCATATTAACGGTGTGGTAATCTCGACCCGCTTGGGCTGCACCATAACCTACAAAATGTTTTGCACAAGCAAGAATGGTATTGGTTTTTGATAAATCATCACCTTGAAACCCTTTTACATAGGCTTTGGCAATTTCACTTCCTAAATACACATCTTCTCCAGCGCCTTCCGAAATACGTCCCCATCTTGGATCACGAGCAATATCTACCATAGGTGCAAACGTCCAGTGTAGGCCTTCGGCGGAGGCTTCTGTAGCTGCAATACGTGAGGTCTGTTCAATTAAGTCTAAATCCCAGCTTGATGACAATCCCAAATTGATAGGAAAAATGGTTCGGTGGCCATGAATGACGTCGTAACCAAACAGAAGTGGAATTCCCAATCGTGTATTTTCGACAGCCAGCTTCTGCATTTCACGCGTGCCTTTCACCGTGTAAACATTGAGCATTGCGCCTACATTACCCACTTTCACGTGCTTTTCAAAATCCGTTCTTATGGTTGGTCCGGTTTTATCCCAACCCCCACTATACATAACCGTCTGACCGATTTTCTCTTCCAAGGTCATCAAATTCATAAGTGAATCGACTTTTGCTTCGTATTTGTCAGGTGCGTTTTGTGCCATAATTGAATTGTTAATTGAAACACATCCAATACAGAAGAAAAACAACAAAATATGTGAAATTAATTTTTGGTTCATACTTAAAAATTTATTCTGATTTGATGATTTCAGTTCGTTCTGAAATGCCGTTATTATTGAATGCCTCAATCTGAAAATAATAGGCATCTGTCCGGTCTGCTCCAGTAAAATAATATTCGTTTTTACCGTAGACCATTATACTTCCATACATTTTATCAGGTGACTTTCCCCAATAAATAACATAACCATCAGCCAATTGATTCTGTTGCCATTTAAACCAAATGCTTCGACGTTCACCATATTTTTTTGGGTCGGAACGCAGTGCCATAAAGTTTTCTACCATTTCTGGTTTTTGACTGCTCCCCTTTCCAAAAACCCTAAACCCACTCAATGCAAATTTACCTGTAGGCATATGAAGATTTTCTAACTTTAAATAGCGTGCTTTTGCTGGATTTTGGAGTTCGATATAATCATGAGGAACATCTGACTTGTTTTTACTTTTGTCAACGATTACCTTCCATTTTTTTCCATCATTGGAACCATAGATTTTATACTGATGAAACTTGCCCATCGTTTTCCCCAAGAATTCCACATCTTGGTCGGCATAATTGATTTGAATCGCATTAATGGTCGAAACCTCTCCTAAATCTGTTTGAAACCATTCACCATTATCTCCAGAGGTTGCACTCCAATAAGTTTTAATATCTTCATCAACGGCAAAATTGGGTTGATAACCCCCTAAAGTCGAAGATGCCTGAACCGGCTTTTGATAATTAAGTAGCATCCAGCCAGCGAACATGTCTCTGGTAAAATCCCGCTCTTTTGCATATTCAGGCAAATATGTTGGATAATCACCATAGGAGGTGTTGCAATACATGACATCGTCTTTGTCAAAACCTGCTGGCCAAATTCCTAAACGGCGTTCAAAATTATTCTTGGTTGAAATGAAAATGGTCGAGACATGCCAATAATTGTCAAAATTATCCTGAAATGTTGACCCATGTCCTGCGCCTCTAGCAAAACCTCCAGGTTTATAAGAAAATGGATTGTGCGCTTGATAACTATAACCTTCCAGCGGATCATTACTCACATAAACACCATCTGCATACCCACTGAATTCTGTTCCTGGCGCACCATATTGCATGTAATACTTATCATTATGTTTAGTCACCCATGCACCTTCCACAAAAGGCTGCAAAAAGACGTTGTCGTTATATTCACCAAAACGTTCCCAACCATGGTCTTCGGGATGCAGTTTTAAAATAGGTTTGGTATAACCTTCCGACTGCATAGTTTTGGTATTGATCTCGGTACCCAATAACGGCCAAATATTGCTTGAACCCCAATATAAATACAAATCATCAGTATCTTCATCATAATGGAACGCTGGATCCCAAGCGCCCACTTTAAGGGTGTCCACAGCAATTTCCCAATCGTCAACTGTCGGATTGGTACTTTTCCAAATGGGGAAATCAGACTCCCAAGTGGAACCATAGACATAAAGCGTATCTTTCATTTTCCAAACGGCGGGTGCGTTCAAATCGTGAATGTATTTGTCATCACGAAGAAATTTGCGATATACGAATTTCCAATCGAGCATATTTTCACTATACCAATACCCTTCTTGGTTTGTTGAAAACAGGAATAATTTATTTTGAAAATTAACGATTACAGGGTCTGCAGTGGCGCGATGTTTACCTTGTGTTGAAAACCGCTCAAATGGTGTATAACCGTAATCAATATTAATAGGATTGCAATAGGTTTTTTGTTGCGCTTCCATTTGATTCGATATCGTAATACATATCGAAGCAATTAAAACAAACGCTATCCTATTTTTTAAATTCATTATCTTTTTTTTAATCAATCGGCATAAAACTGATGGCTGTTCCACCTCCAGCTGCCAAATTCAATTTGAGTTTGGTTTTATTTGTGACTGTTTCTTTTTTAATATTATAACTCTTCGGATTTTTCTCCCAATGCGCATCTTTTCCGTCCTGATAAATGATAGCTTTGTATTTCTTATTTGGAGATAAGAAGTCCAATTTGATTTCTGTGTTACGAGGGTTTTCATCCGTAATGGCTCCCAAAAACCAACTTTCAGAATTTTTATCTTTTCTTACAACGGTCAAATAATCACCTGGTTCAGCTTCGAGATATTTTGAAGTTTGCCAATCAGCTGGAACATCTTTAATGAACTGGAAAGCATCGAGATATTTTTCATAATTCTCTGGTAAATCAGCGGCCATTTGTAACGGCGAATACATGGTGACGTAAAGCGCCAATTGTTTGGCCAGTGTGGTATGTACTTGCTCTGTTTTGCTTGGATCATAACTACTCATTTTGATCTCAAATATCCCAGGTGTATAATCCATTGGGCCACCTAATAATCTAGTGAATGGTAAGACCGTTTCATGGAAAGGAAGGTTTCCATTACTCCAAGCGTTGAATTCATTGCCACGAGCCGCTTCTGCTGCAATGTAATTTGGATAGGTTCTGTGATAACCAGTTGGTCTGGTACTTTCATGTGAATTGACCATCAGTTGATTGTCAGCCATTCGTCGTGCCACAAAATTAAAATGATTCACCATTGTTTGTCCGTCATGATATTCGCCTCGAGGAATGATTTTGCCAACGTATCCAGTTTTCACAGCTGGATACTCATACTTTTTCATTAAGTCCATCGCTCTATCTAGATGACGTTCGTAATTGCCCACCGAACCAGATGTTTCGTGGTGCATAATCATTTTAACTCCTTTAGATTTAGCATAATTTGCAACTTCTTCAATATCAAAATCTGGGTAAGGTGTTGTAAAATCAAAAACATCTTCTTTCCAATTGCCAAACCAATCTTCCCAACCAACGTTCCAGCCTTCTACCAAAACACCATCAAAGCCATGTTTCGCTGCAAAATCGATATAGCGTTTTGTGTTTTCAGTGGTTGCTCCGTGCTTTCCTGAAGGCAGTAATTCTTGGGTGAGCGAATTTTGGGCATTTTGGCTTCCGGCATAATCCCATGTGGATATTCCAACATGCATTTCCCACCAAATCCCGACATATTTCATTGGCTTGATCCAAGAAGTGTCTTCAATTTTGCTCGGTTCGTTTAAGTTCAAAATCATTTTAGAACTCACTATATCACGAGCGTCCTCACTGACCATTATTGTTCGCCAAGGTGTTGTCGACGGTGTTCTTAAATATGCTTTGTCTCCAATCGCATTTGGAACCAAATGTGATGTCAGGTTGAAGTTTTTTGTATCCACATCTAAATGCATCACTGGGTAATTGGTCACTGCAGCTTCAAAAATATTTAGGTATAGTCCTTCAGCGGATTTCATCATCAGAGGCGATTGTACTCGAAAATTAGTGTCGATAGTCTTAAGTGCAATTCCATTTTCCAAATTGAGTTTGGAGATGTCTATCTCCGAAAGTTTAGTTTCATTGTAATTATATTCCTGACTGTCATAATCGCTGGGAATCCAAAATGTTTTATGGTCTCCAGTGAGATTGAATTCTGTATTTTCTTCCGAAACAATAAAATATTCCACTTTAGTCCCAAAAGGAAATTCATAACGGAATGCGACACCTTCGTCATAAACTTTAAATACGATATCGAGTTTTTTGTTGGATTCCTTTTGCTTCAAATGAAATGTCATTTGATTATAATGATTTCTTATCGATGCTTCTTCACCCAAAACTGGTGTCCACATTTCATCAAAAGTGGAAGTCCCGGAATCTACAATTGTAAAATTTTTGTTTAGAGCTATTCCATTTTTTAAAGAAACACCTAACTTACTCGGTTTGATGACCTCCTTTCCTTTGTAAGTGACTTTGTAAGTTGGTTCACCTTTGTTACTCAATGAAAAATCAACCGAAATATCTTTGGATGACGACTGTAACTGTTGACCGTTCATCGTCCAGAGAAAAATAAAAGCTATAAATGTGACTGTTTTTTTCATCTAGTTTAATTATTGTTTTAATTCAAATTCAGCCTTCATAGTCGTATCTGAATTGGTTCCAACAAATACTTCAAACTTGCCAGGTTCAGCTACAAATTCTAAATCGGAATTATAGAATTTTAAGTCTTCAACAGATATCCTGAATGTCAACGTTTTTGTTTCGCCTTTTTTAATATTGATTTTTTGGAACCCTTTCAATTCCTTAACAGGTCTGGTCACTGAACCAACCAAATCTCGTATATAAAGTTGAACAATTTCTTTGCCATCATAATTCCCTGAGTTTTTGACCTCTACGGAAACATCAATCATTCCATCCATCATCATTTGAGTGCTGCTTAATCTTAAATTTGAATAGTCAAATGAGGTATAACTCAAACCATAACCAAATGGATACAGTGGTTCATTCCTGACATCTAAATAATTCGTTTTAAATTTTTCGAACTTCCCTTCTTTATTGCCCAAAGGTCGCCCTGTGTTTTTATGGTTGTAAAAAATCGGAACTTGACCAACATTCATTGGAAACGTTGCTGTTAATTTTCCGGAGGGATTTACATCGCCAAAAAGCACATCCGAAATAGCCAAACCTGCCTCACTTCCAGGAAACCAAACATTCAATATAGCTGGTACTTTTTCATTCTCTTCAACAATGGCGAGTGGTCTTCCTGTGAATAACACTAAAACAACAGGCTTTCCAGTTTTCAAAAGGGCATTTAATAAATCCTTTTGAACTTGAGGAATCTGAAGATTGGTAACACTACTACTTTCTCCACTTCTTTCTGCTGTTTCTCCTATAGCAGCAAGAATCACATCCGATTTTGATGCTATGGACAAGGCTTCATCCATTAATTGTTTATCGCTCCTGTCATCGCGAGGAATTTCTTTACCAAACATGGTAATACGTTTCTCTAGAGCTAGGTCGTAATCGACATTACTTCCCTTGGCATATAGAATTTTAGCCTGATCTCCAACCACCGTTTTCAAACCATCTAAAAATGCAATTGATTTTTCCTGTTTGGTTGCGACTGACCATGTCCCCGCCATGTTGACACTCGTATTTGCCAAAGGACCTATCAAAGCGATTGTTCCTGATTTTTTTAACGGCAGTAAATTATTTTCATTTTTTAATAAAACCATTGATTCCGTAGCTACTTTTCTCGCAAACGACCTGTTTTCTGTTGTAAAAATGTCAGTGCTGGGTCTATTGACATCACAATATCTGTATGGGTCATCGAATAATCCCAATTTATATTTTGCGATTAAAATTCGTTTGACAGCTGTATCTATAACCGATTCTGAAAGTTTCCCTTCTTCCACTGATTTTTGAAGCGTATTCAAAAA
>JAGXIE010000124.1 GCA_024635765.1 Flavobacteriaceae bacterium
ACTTCTTCCAAGTCTTTCAAACGTTGAATATACGAATCTAGCACTTGTCTCCTTGCGCCTGGTCGTGCTCCTGATATGGCATCACAGACCTGAATAATTGGAGAAAGTAAGGTTGTCATTTCTATTTCATCATGGTGAGCTCCGATAGCGTTGCAAATTTCTGGTTTTTCACCATATTTTTCTGCCCACTGCATACCCAAAATAGCATGTGGAGTTTCCATATCACCTTCAGAATCTGGCACTTTTCCTATATCATGCAATAAACCTGCACGTTTCGCAAGTTTAGGATTCAAGCCTAGCTCTGAAGCCATGACACCACAGAGTTTTGCAACTTCGCGTGAATGTTGAAGTAGATTCTGACCATATGATGAACGATATTTCATACGTCCTACTAACTTTATCAATTCTGGATGCAGTCCATGGATCCCTAGATCAATTACAGTTCGTTTACCGACTTCAATGATTTCCTGTTCGATTTGCTTTCTTGTTTTTTCAACCACCTCTTCAATTTTCGCAGGATGGATTCGTCCATCCGTAACCAGTTTATGGAGTGACAAGCGTGCAATTTCACGTCTTACAGAATCAAAGCAGGATAGGATAATTGCTTCGGGTGTGTCATCCACGATGATCTCTACACCAGTTGCAGCCTCAATGGCTCTAATGTTACGACCTTCCCGACCGATGATTCGACCTTTTACATCATCCGATTCTATATTGAATACAGATACACAATTGTCAATTGCTTCTTCCGTGCCTATACGCTGTATGGTGTTTATGATTATCTTTTTAGCCTCTTGCTGAGCGGTTAATTTGGCTTCTTCCACCGAACCTTGAATAAAGGCCATTGCATCAGATCTTGCCTCATTTTTAAGGGATTCCACTAGCTGGGATTTCGCCTCTTCTGCAGACAGTGCTGAAATCACTTCCAATTGTTTGATTTGGCTTTTATGTGCCTTTTCTACTTCTTCTTTTTTCTTATCTAGAAACTCAAGTTTGAAATCGCTTTCCTTATTTTTTTCTTCGAGCTCTTGACTCAATTTTTTGTTTTTAGCCAACTCACTGGACACTTGCGATTCTTTATCGCGAATTCTCTTTTCAGCTTCAGCTATTTTTTTATCTCGAGAGAGAATGACTGTTTCATGCTCTGCTTTTAACTCTATAAATTTTTCTTTTGCCTGTAATAATTTATCTTTCTTAATGCTTTCGCCCTCTGCGTTAGCCTGTTTTATAATAGAGTTTGCCTCATCTTGTGCGTTTTTGATAAGCTTTGATGCATTGGTTTTTTCCAATGATTTTGCTATGATATAACCAAGTATTACGCCTAAAATGATGCCCCCAACAATTAATAAAATTGTATTCGTTTCCATGTTTAGTTTAGTTTAATGTATAAAAAAAGCCTACATCAGTTTCGAATTTTGTATAAACTCCTTAAAAACAAGTTTAGGGCTAACAAACTGATCAAAAATCCGTTCGAAGACGGCTCGATTTTACAGCTTAAACTCACCCTTTTTAAAGAATTAACGTTGAGTTTATCAAAAAAAATAACTAATGTAGGCAGTAACCTATTTATTTTAAAGAACATTAAGAGATTAAATGTTTCTGAAGCAACTCATCCAAACCAGTTAATCTGTTTTGTACATCTTCATTCACATCCTCTTTATCTATCGATTTTTGTTCCACTTGGGAAGCAAACTGTAAGGCACACATGGCCAAAACATCTTGCTTATCCCTAACGGAATAATTTTGCTCAAACTGACTTATCATCGTTTCAATTTTCTTCGCAGCCTTGCGCAATCCTTCCTCTTGGCTTGGTGCAATCGTTAAGGGATACACTCGGTTAGCTATAGAAAGCTTTATTTTTAGCTGTTCAGACATTCAGATCTAGTTACATCATTCAGATAATTGAGCAATACAATGGTCAATATCCTTAATTAATGTATTTATTTTGAGCTTTGTTTCACGTTTGTTTTCATCACTGCCCAACATTGAATTTGCAATCTTGAGTGATTCATATTTTTCAACCCAAAAAGATAATTCTTCTTGTTGTTGAATAATTTTTTGCTGATGGTTTGCTAATTCTTCCGAAAGCTTCGCATTGGTTTGTTTTAAAACCTCTTGCTTATGCAAAACTTTGCTGATTTTATTCTCTAAAGAATCAACAATATCTTCAATTTTACTCATTTACAAATTTCAATACTGATGAAACAAAGTTAACATACCAAAATCAAAAATCACAATTCTTTTACAATAAATTTTAAAAAAAAACATTTTACATGTTATGACACATAAAGAAACTATTATAAGTGCTTAAAAATCAATATAAAACCAGGCCTAATATCCTAACAAACTTGAAGCACTTAAATCTTTAAGAGATTATAATATTTTTTTAATATTTTTAGCCTTTCAAACCTCACTATGAAATACCTCTTTATTGCCCTCATCTTTTCTCAAATCGCTTTTTCACAAGTCGATTATCCAAAAGATTATTTTAGAAGTCCACTCGATGTTACGTTAATCCTCTCTGGTTCTTTTGCGGAACTCCGTACCAATCATTTCCACTCTGGTTTGGATATAAAGACACAGCAAAGAACCGGATTGAATATATATGCTGCAGCCGAAGGTTATGTAAGTCGAATAAAGATTCAACATTATGGCTATGGCAAAGCCCTTTATATTACTCATCCTAATGGCTATACAACGGTCTATGGACATTTACAAGAATTTGCCCCTAGAATTGAAGCCTATTTAAAAGCGAAGCAATATGAAAAGGAAAGTTATGAAATTGAACTATTACCATCCCCTGAAGAATTACAAATTATGTCTGACGAAATAGTTGCATATTCTGGTAACACAGGAGGCTCCGGTGGACCTCATTTACATTTTGAAATTCGCGATCAGCAAGAACGCACCTTAAATCCCCTATTATTTGGACTATCCATAAAAGACTCAAAACCTCCGTCACTGATATCTGTTTTTGCTTACCCAAAGGACGAAAAATCTTCTGTTAACAATTCTAACAGACGCGTCGAATTGAGACTGATTCCTACAAAAAATAATGACTACAAGGTTGAAGGCATTAAGGCTTTTGGCGACATAGGATTTGCAGTAGGTTCATTTGACCAACTCGATTTAGCAGCCAACAAAAATGGACTTAATAACATACAGTCGTTTTATAATGGCAATAAAAAGTTTGAGATCGATTTCTTTAGGTTTTCGTTCGCAGAATCTCGACATATCAATAAATACATCGATTACGAATATTACAAAACTAAGCGCAGCCATTTACAAAAACTATTTGTAGAAAAAGGAAACGTATTAAGTATGTATAAAGATCTCGATGAGGATGGTTACATCAAGATTGAGGACGGAGATTCTTCCATCTACAAAGTAAGACTGCAGGATTTTGCCGGTAACGAAAGTTGGCTAACAATTCCCATTACTGGGAAAAAACCAGACTCGATTCCGTCAAAACCTGAAAACAAAAAAAATTACTACGTTTTTTCGGACCAAACGACCACATTGAATGATAAAAATGTGTCCGTTTATTTTCCGGCCAACAGCTTTTATGAAGATACATTCATTGATTTTAAAGTAAATAATGATACGCTATATTTGGATAAAGACGTGATACCACTTCAAAAAAATGTGACCATTCAATATGACATTAGCAATTATAATAACCAAGAAAAAGACCAATTGTATATTGCAGAATTACTAGGTTACAAGAAATATCCTAGTTACTTAAGCACAAAGCGAAAAGATAATATATTAACCGCTTCATCCAATGCTTTAGGCAGTTATGCTTTAGTTCTGGATACAACAAAACCGAAAATTTCCCCTATCAATTTTCAAGATGGCAAGTGGTTGAGCAAATATCGCTATCTCACCCTTAAAATCACCGACGATCTTTCTGGCATTGGCAATTACCGAGCAACCATAAACGGTAAATGGATTTTGATGGAATATGAATATAAAAACAATACTTTGACATTCGATTTTAATGATTCTGTAATCACAGATACTAAAAACGAATTGAAAGTCATCGTTACGGATAATGTTGGAAATAGTTCTACATTTGAAGCAACCTTTTTTAGAAAATAAAACCAATTACTTTTGAAACAACTAACAACCTTATTTTTTCTATCCTGCCTTTCCTATTTTGGGTTTTCACAAACGGCGACCATTAAAGGTGTCATTCTTGACGATGCACAAACACCTATTGCAAACGTGAACATAAAAGCCGGTGAAAAAGGTACGACAACCAATGAAAACGGTTTTTATGAACTGAAAATCCCTGTAGATACCGAAGTTACGGTCGAATTCACACATGTTTCACATAAGCGAGTAGTTGCGAAATTCAATTTAAAAAATGGTCAAGAGGTTGAGTTCAATCCTGTAATGGATTTGAATATTGAACAAATAGCAACCGTTGTCATTAATACGAATACAAGACAATCAGTTGACGGTGTCACTTCGATTTCCCCTGAAGTTATACGAACCATTAAAGGTGCACAGCCAGGAGTTGAGAATATTTTAAAGACACTTCCAGGTGTTAACATTTCAAACGAATTGAGCACACAATATTCGGTTCGTGGTGGAAATTTTGATGAAAACCTGGTATATGTCAATGAGATTGAGGTTTACCGTCCATTTTTAGTGCGTTCTGGTCAACAAGAAGGTTTGAGTTTTGTCAATACGGATTTGGTACAAAATGTTGATTTTTCTGCAGGTGGATTCCAAGCGAAATATGGAGATAAATTGTCTTCTGTTTTAGATATCACTTATCGAAAGCCGCTGAAATTTGGCATAAGCGCTGATTTGAGCCTACTAGGCGGAAGTATTGCTGCTGAAACCGTTTCGAAAGATTCCAAATTCACCGGAATTGTTGGTTTGCGATATCGCGATAATAGTTTGGTTTTGAATTCCCTCGAAACAGAAGGTATCGTAAGACCTGTCTTTGCTGATGTCCAAACATATTTAACTTATAAATTTACCGATAAATTCCAGTTGGATTTCCTAGGAAATATTGGCATCAACAAATATGATTTTCAACCTCAAAATCGTCAAACCAACTTCGGAACTTTAGAAAACCCTTTAGCATTGCTAGTATTTTATGAAGGTCGCGAAAAAGATGAATACCAGACGTATTTTGGCGCTTTAAAAGCTAATTATTTTTTCAATGATGACTTGACATTAAAATTAATTGCATCAACTTATCACACCACAGAAGAAGAATATTTTGATATTTTGGCACAATATCGTTTAGGTGAGGTCAACAGCAATATTGGTGATGAGAATTTAGGAGAAGTAGAATTTAGTGAAGGTATTGGAGGCCAATTGACACATGCTAGAAACGATTTGGACGCCCTAATTGCAACCATAGAACATCGTGGTGATTATAAAAATGATGACAATACCTTTGAGTGGTCCGTAAAATATACGCATGAGGATATTCGTGACCGTTTGGTGGAATGGGAAATCATTGATTCCGCTGGATTCTCAATCAATCCGCCAAATCTAGATTTCTTCAACCAGCAACCTTACCAACCTTACCAAGGACCATTAGTAGCATTTCAGAACGTTAGAGCGACTAACCGAATTGAAATTGACAGACTGCAGGCATTTGCGCAATGGAGCAAACGTTCTACGCTTGGCAACAACGAAGTCTTTTACAATGCTGGTATCAGAATGCATAACTGGACAGTTAATGGTGACGGAATTGAAAGCACTTCTCAAACAGTGTTCAGTCCAAGAGGGCAATTTGCCATCAAGCCCGATTGGGAGAAGGATATGCTTTTCAGAATTGCGGGAGGTCTTTATTATCAACCTCCATTTTATCGTGAATTACGTGATACTTCAGGAATTGTAAGACCTAACGTAAAGGCCCAAAAATCAGTGCATCTAGTGCTGGGTAATGAGTACAGCTTTAAAATGTGGGACAGACCGTTTAAATTGGTTTCAGAGGCGTATTACAAAAACATGACAGATGTGAACCCATACACACTCGAAAATGTTCGTATTCGCTATCGAGCAACCAATAATGCCAAAGCCTATGCTTACGGACTTGATTTAAGATTGAATGGCGAATTCGTTCCAGGAACAGAATCGTGGTTTAGTTTTGGATATTTAAAAACCGAAGAGAATATTGAAGATAGAGGCTACATTTCTAGGCCAACCGACCAACGTTTGAAATTTGGAGTCTTGTTTCAAGATTATGTTCCAAATATTCCGGATTTAAAAATGTATTTAAACCTTGTCTATAACACAGGGGTTCCAGGAGGTTCTCCAAGTTATGCCGACCCTTATGAATATCAAAACCGCTTGCGGGATTACAAACGTGCCGATTTGGGAATTAGCTATGTGTTGGTAGACCAAAATAAGACCTATAACACGGGGTGGAAACGTGCTTTCAAGGAACTAACGCTCGGTTTTGAAATCTTCAACATGTTTGATGTGCAAAACTCGATTACCAACACGTGGGTGCGTGACGTTTACAGCAAACGGCAATATGCAATTCCGAATTATTTGAGTCCAAGGGTTTTTAATGTGAGGCTGTCAACGAAGTTTTAATTTTAAGCGAATTCTTTTAATACATCAATCACATAATCAACTTCCTCTTTAGTATTAAACTTACTAAACGAAAATCGTACAGAAGGTCGTTTCAACAGTTCATCAGCTAAAATCTGTGTGAGTACATGAGAGTTTTGACTGCTTCCACTTTGGCAAGCACTTCCTCTTGAGCTAGCAATTCCTTTTAGGTCCAGCTGAAACTGAAGTAAGGATGCTTTTTCTGGAGCCAATGGTAAAGATACATTCAATAACGTATAAGTACTTTGATCAAGAACTGAAGAATTACCGTTAAAGGTTACTTCTGGAAAGGCAAGCTTTAAGGCTTCCATAAAATGGATCTTAAGTTCTTCGATAAAATCTCGTTCAGCTTTTAAATTGTCATAAGCAATTTTCATTGCTTCTTCCATCCCAGCGATATTGTGAACGGATTCTGTTCCTGCTCGGTAGCCTCTCTCCTGCTCTCCTCCAAAAATAGATGCTTTTAATCCTGAATTTTTTCTAATAAAAGCAAACCCTACACCTTTTGGACCATGAAATTTGTGCGCACTTGCAGCTAAAAAGTCAATGGGGATCTGTTGTAAATCTATTTCATAATGTCCTATGGATTGAACCGTGTCACTGTGAAACAACGTATTATTTGATTTACATAAATCAGCAACTTTCTGAATATCCAATTTGTTGCCTATTTCGTTATTGATGTGCATTAAAGTTACCAATTTCTTACCCGACGATTTCAACAACGCTTCTAGATGGTCAAAATCTATATCGCCATTCCGATCCAAATTAACATACGAAATCTTTATATGATATTCTTTTTCTAATGCCTCGACAGTATGTAAAATGGCATGATGCTCGATGCGTGAAGTGATTATTTCCTTTACTCCCAAATCGCGAACTATACTTCTTAACACCAAATTATCAGCTTCAGTACCACCAGAAGTAAAAACAATTTCGGATGCTGAACAGTTTAAAAGTGCTGCGATCGTTTTTCTAGAGCTTTCTATTAATGATTTAGATGAACGGCCATAACTATGTGATGAAGAAGCATTTCCAAAATTTGATTTCATAACATCCGTCATTCGATGAATGACTTCATCTCGGATCGGAGTAGTTGCGGCATTGTCAAAGTATACTTTTTTGTTCATCGCTGACTTTTGAACTTCAAAAATAGAATAAATAAATAACAACTTCGTACGATATAATTTCACAAATGACTTATTTTTGTTTCCAAACTGATTGAAATGAGAAATTTTATTTATGTGTTTTTTACTATTCTAATATTATCCTCTTGCAATGATGGTGATGTTTTGGAGGTTGAACTGGAGTTTGACCAAACACTAGAATTTTGTGATCAGAGCTCTACATCCTATTTAGTATATGACATTAATCAAAACCCATTTGAATCTTTAAGCTTAATTTTCCCAAGAAATACAACTACTGAATTGATTTTTGCACCAACTGAGAACAATTACGTTGATGAGTTTAATATAAATGGCTCTTCGGTTAGATTCAATTACAGAACTTACGATGGAAATCCAGAAAACTTATTGTGTGCTCTTGTTCCTGACCCAAGCACAAATATAGTGAGCAATTATGAATCTCCTTCTGGTCTGGTAACAACCCTCACAACCTTTAAAGATGATGACGAAGATGGAATCCCTACAAGTGTTGAGGATTTGAATTTAGATTTTGACAATGATCCAGACACCAATCCAACCGACAGTGATGGCGATGGTATTCCTGATTATAAAGATGAAGATGACGATAATGATAATATCCTAACCCGGTTTGAAAACCCTAATTACAGCGAAGAAAATGGTCTTTCGGAAGCACAAAATACAGATTTAGATCTGCCAAATGGCGATATGATCCCTGATTATTTAGATGCAGACGACGATGGCGATGGAATAATTACTAGATATGAGGATGAAGACGGTGACAACAATCCAAGAAACGACTTTGACGAAACTTCTGAAACTCCCGACACACCAAGATATTTAGATCCTTCTACGACCGATCCTGAAGACACTTTCATTGTGGACACATTAGTTCCAAACACTTTTAAAAGAAGCTATATAATTAGTTTTATCCTAACTCAAATTGATTTACAGATTTTAAGTACAGATATTATTGATTTAGGAACTTATAGATATTCTGTGATTATCGAATAACATTTTTTTTTAAGATTTGACATTTTGGAATATATAAACTTCCGTGGCTCCTAAACCATATTTTTGGAAATCTGCACCATAATACTTAACGTTTTCGTAGCGCTTAAATAGATACTCCAATTCGATTTTTAATACACCCTCGCCCACTCCATGTATAAACACAACTTTCTGTATTCGATTACGAATTGCAAACTCCAACTGTCTTTGAGCGGTATCGAGCTGCAGTGTTAACATCTCGTGATTGCTCATTCGTTTATAATTAGTGGTTAACTGGTGGATATGCAAATCAACTTCCATTGCTGGCTGATTGCGTTCTTTAGGTTTTACTCTTGGAATTCTTCGTTTAGTCGGTTCCTCCTTTTCCGAAATGACGGAGTTGGCAGATTGTGAAGAAAAAATATCTGATTTTAAAGATTCTTTTGGATTGATCTTAAGTAATTCGTTAGGAGCAAAATCAAGAACAAACCCATCTGGCGTATCAATAGAAATACGATTATTTGAAATTTCAGTGACCACTCCAGAGATCTCTTCATCCAATACTAAAACAGAATCTCCAACCTTAAAATTCATCGTCATTAGTTTTGGAATTCTCACGATCGTGCTTACTTGGAATATTTCGAGAAATTCGATAGACACCTATCATTAAAATAAAGATACCAGCAACCAGAATATATTGGTTTTGATTAGCTCCAGCTTGTGCATAAAAAGCTATAATTCCACCAATTATAATAAGAAATACATTCAATAGTCTTGATAAATTCATTGATTCATAGATAAAATTACACAGCTCGAAAATACGGTTTTATCGCAACAAAGCATGGCATTAAACTCAAATTTATTGGTGAAATTCAGCAACTGAATAATTTATAGGCCAATACAAACAATCAAGACTGCGCATTAGACTTGGAAGTCGGAGTTTATGTGACTTCAATCCTATTAGACAGAAACGATTTGTTTTCTAAAAAAGGTGCTTGTTAAAAACTAATTTTTTTTCTATACTCACAAACAATCAAGTTTTATACTTTTGTATTTAAACCCTGTTAATGATGTCTTCACTTGAAGGTTATATGTTGCCTTGTTTGAGCAAAAAATTGCTTGGCATGGATTGTTTGGGATGTGGTCTTCAACGTGCCGCTTTATTTTTATTTAAGGGTGAGTTTGTTCTTGCCTTTAAAATGTATCCGGCAATTTTTACATTATTTATTTTAGCCTTTTTTCTTATATTTAACCTATTCATTAAATTCAAGCATGACGAAACCATCAAAATATCTTTAGTTATTTTGAATTTAGGCATCATTGTTACCAGTTTCATTTTAAAAATAATCAACTAAAAACTTATTTATGGAAAACTCAATTATGGAAAAACAGGAACTTAACTCCACCATTGTTTACATTTTAGCAATTTTAGGTCTACTATGCTGTTGTTTAGGTGGTTTAGGCTTCATCTTTGCCGGAATAGCATTTTATATTGCGCATAGTAAATTAACGGAGGCCTCCTTAAATCCAGAAAATTATGATAATATATCTGGTATGAAAACGGCCAAAACAATTGCCTTGATTATTTTAATTATCAATTTGGTCTATCTCGCTTATACATTGTATAGGCTTTATACAGTAGGCTGGGACGAAATCATGGAACAATCTAGATTGATGCAAGAAGAATGGATGCAAGGCATGAATGACGGCTCATAACTATTTCAAGTGAACAAAAAAAAGAGGCAAGGTTTATTCATAACGCTGCCTCTTTTTTTATTCGCCTGTGACTTACTTTTCAAATGTTTTGAGCGTTTTTATAATGATATCAACGCATTCCATCAGTTGCTCTTTCGTCATTACCAAAGGAGGCGCAAAGCGAATGATGTTACCATGAGTCGGTTTGGCCAGTAATCCATTATCTCGCAATGCTAAGCAAATATTCCAAGCGGTGTCGCTTTCTTCATCATCATTAATGACTACCGCATTTAACAAACCTTTACCCCTAACTAATTTGGCAATAGAGCTCGTTTCAATATAGTTATTCAATTCACTCCTGAATAATTGTCCTAATTCTTCTGCATTTTCAGCTAAATTCTCTTCTCTAACAACTTCCAAAGCAGCCATAGCAACCGCTGCAGCAACTGGATTTCCGCCAAAGGTGCTACCATGGTTTCCCGGTTTGATGACATTCATTACAGAATCATTAGCTAATACGGCACTCACCGGATATGCGCCACCACTTAAAGCTTTACCAAGAATTAGGATATCTGGTTTTACATCTGGGATACCAGAACAATTTTTATCTGGACATGAACAATTTCCACACGTAGCCAATAAACGGCCTGTACGCGCAATTCCTGTTTGAACTTCATCTGCAATAAATAGCACATTGTATTTTTCACATAATGCTTTTGCTTTTATCAAATAGTCATCACTAGGCACATAAACCCCAGCCTCTCCTTGAATGGGCTCAACTAAAAACCCTGCTACATTCAAATTATTTTTTAAGGTAGCCTCAAGTGCATCTAGATTATTATATTCGATTTTTATAAATCCATCTGTAAATGGACCAAAGTGTTTTCGAGCTACGGGATCGTTGGAAAACGAAATAATCGTGGTTGTTCGTCCATGGAAGTTATTTTCACAAACGATAATCTGTGCTTGTTTGTTTTCGATACCTTTAACTTCATAAGCCCATTTTCTACAGATTTTTAAAGCCGTTTCAACAGCTTCTGCCCCTGTATTCATCGGCAGCATTTTTTCGAACCCAAAATACTCACAAACATACTTTTCATACTTTCCGAGCATATCATTATGAAATGCTCTTGAGGTCAACGCCAATGTTTTTGATTGCTCGATCAATGCATTGACAATTTTCGGATGGCAATGTCCTTGATTCACTGCTGAATATGCTGAAAGAAAATCATAATATTTTTTTCCTTCCACATCCCAAACATGTACACCTTCTCCTCTACCCAAGACAACTGGCAGTGGATGGTAATTGTGCGCACCATACTTGTTTTCTAGGTCGATCGCTTTTTGCGATGTTGATTGTTCTAAAACAGCCATTTTAATAATTTTAAAGTTTATACCCATAAAAATGGATATCTAAAATAACCATTCCTACTGTACCTTTATTCTTTCGTGATCCCGATAGTTATCGGGAGAAAAAGCAGCGTGGGAGAGAAATCATCCCTAGGACTCGCAAATTACTAAATATTAGTCGCTCCTTAAAATTATTAGGATAATTTTCCCGAGAGTGAAGATACTTGCAACTCTAAACGTTTCATTTCCCTTAATAAGGCATTTTTATCCATTTGCATCCATGCGAATACTTTGAGCATACTAACACCGATTAAAAACATGATGGCTCCAAATCCCCATTTTAGAAGCTCTTTGTTCTCATTCGCTCCAAAGAACTGTACAATGGAATAAACAAATAGCACGAAAAAAATAAGCGTCATAATATTCATTACTACGATGAGCCAACTGTTCTTTCCTTGAAACAAACTCCCAAGCTTTCCAAAAACGTTTTGCTCATCGAGTTCATCGTAAAATTTTGCCTCTTCTTGTGTGAGGGTCTCTTTAATTAATCTGTCGATGTCTTCTGTTTGATTTTTCATTATTTCTGTATTTTAATTGTTATTTTTAATTTTTCTCTTGCATGGAACAATCTCGATTTAGCCGTACCGACAGATATATCCAATAATTTACTAATTTCTTTCAGTGAATAATTTTCAGTATAAAATAGCTTTAAAACCATTTGTTGTTGCTCTGGAAGTGCTTTGATTTGTTTAAGAAGATTCATTTTTAAATCGGAATTGTCAATGGGTTCTTCCTCCGCTTCCGTTTGGTTTAACACATACGATTGTAATTCATGCCGTTTTCTTTGAAGATCCCTTAAAGCATCCAAAGATTTTGAATACACAATCCGTAAAGCCCAACTTCCAAAACTTTTAGGGTCTTTTAAGTCTTGTATCTTTTCGATAATAATTTTCCAACAATCTTGAGCTATGTCCTTTGACAAATCGCTGTCTTTTGTTAACCAATAGGCTTTATTGCAAAACGCTTTGTGCCAGCGTTTGACTAATTCAGGAAGTGCAATTGTATCGCCAGACTGAACTTGCAATACTAATTTTTCATCAATTTCTAAATTGGTCTTTGACATGTTTAAGTTGGTTTCTATAATAAAGACGAAGAAAATCCAAAAAGGTTCAATTTTTTTACAAATACTTTGAATTTCTTCTGAAAGTTATGATTTTAAATAAGATTTGACTCAAAATCGTAATTCGTAACTCGTAATTCGTATTTGCTTTCACTATTTTTGCGACATGAGAAGAAAAACAATCAAGCAAGTTTTTGAAAAAATTGAAGTTTTAGATGCTGGAGCGAAAGGAAAGACGATTGCCAAAGCACCAGATGGAAGAGTTATATTTTTATCGAATGCTGTCCCGGGTGATGTCGTAGACATTCAAACTTTTAAGAAGCGAAAGGCTTATTTTGAAGGAAAAGCAATCGCATTTCATACATTTTCCGAAAAACGTACCGAGCCGAAATGTCAGCATTTTGGAGTTTGTGGAGGTTGCAAGTGGCAAGATATGGAATACAAATACCAATTAGAATACAAACAAAAAGAGGTTGAAAACAACCTAAAACGTATCGGTCATGTTGAATTACCTGCAATCACTCCCATTCTGGGTTCTGCAGAACAGTATTTCTACAGGAACAAAATGGAGTTTTCTTTTAGTGATAGCCGTTGGCTGACAATGGATGAGATCCAATCGGATAAGGATTTAGGTGATAAAAATGCGTTGGGATTTCATATTCCAGGGATGTGGGATAAAATTCTCGATATTGAAAAATGTTGGCTACAAGAAGACCCTTCAAATGCTATCAGGAATGCTGTTAAAAAATTCGCCGTTGACAATGAATTGGAATTCTTCAATACTCGTAATCAAACAGGCTTTTTGAGAACCATGATGATTCGTACCTCCTCAACAGGAGATATTATGGTAATGATTCAGTTCTTCAAGGAAGACAAAGCCAATCGTGAATTGTTATTGGATTTTCTTGCTGACACCTTTCCGCAGATAACTTCTTTACAATATGTGATTAATGGAAAGGCAAATGACACCATTTATGACCAAGATGTTATATGCTATAAAGGCCAGGATCATATTTTTGAAGAGATGGAAGGTTTGAAATTTAAAATCAATGCCAAGTCATTTTATCAAACCAATTCACAACAAGCTTACGAACTTTATAAAGTAACTCGCGACTTTGCTGATTTGACGGGAGACGAACTCGTTTATGATTTGTACACTGGCACTGGAACCATAGCGCAATTTGTTGCGAAGCAAGCCAAAAAAGTGATCGGTGTTGAAGCAGTACCAGATGCCATTGCAGCTGCAAAAGAAAACGCACAATTAAATGGTATTACAAACGTTGAATTCTATGTTGGCGATATGAAGACTGTTTTTAATGATGCCTTTATCAACCAACATGGCCAACCAGATGTGGTTATTACGGATCCACCTCGTGATGGTATGCATAAAGATGTAGTGCAACAACTATTAAACATTGCACCTAGTAAAATAGTCTATGTGAGTTGCAACAGCGCGACACAAGCAAGGGATTTGCAATTGTTGGATACCATGTATAAAGTCACTAAAGTGCAACCGGTTGATATGTTTCCACAGACACATCATGTAGAAAATGTTGTACTTTTGGAGAGAAGGAAATAGATTAGCGATTACCTAAAAATGATTATAGATTTCAGAGCTTAAACCTTGGACTATTGAAAAACAAATTTTTAAATTTAATTGGCATTTTTGGCTTCGTCATTTTAGCGACTTGGAGTTGTGAGCGTGATGATATTTGTGCTGAATCGACGGCCACAACGCCTCATTTGATTATCCGTTTTTATGATGTGAGCAATCCTGAAGAGCTTAAAAATGCAAGACGATTATCTGTGAGAGGTTTTGATGCCGAAGGTGTCGAACTCGAAAATATAGTATTCAACACTGATACAGATTCGATTGTTTTGCCTCTATATTTTCAAGGTGAAACGCTCACGACTTCTCGTTTTATTTTAGAAAAAGATACAGATTTTCGTTTAGATGAAGATCCAGCCACAGACTCCAATATGGATATAATAAACATCAACTACATTCCAGAATTTGAATATGTTTCGAGAGCTTGTGGCTACAAGAGTATCTTTACCAACCTCTCTATTGGCGTTGAACAAGATGGTAATACTTGGATACGAACTAACGAAATACTTACTACAACTATAGAAAATGAAAATCAAGCCCACGCCATACTTCGCCATTAGTCTTATACTTTTGATGTTTGTGCCGATAACATCATTCTCGCAGAACAAAAAAGAAAAAGACACATTGGTCATTAAAGAAAAATACGGTTTGCGTTTAGGTGTTGATATCTATAAGCCTATTCGATCTTTTATAGATGATGATTATACCGGAATTGAAATCAATGGTGATTACAGATTGACAAAACGTGTTTATTTAGCTGGAGAGCTGGGCACAGAAGAGCGAACTAACACGACAGACTATCTTAATGTCACAGCTAAAGGGAGTTATTTTAAGGCGGGAGCGGATTATAATTTCTATCGAAACTGGCTCAATATGGAAAATATGATTTATGGCGGATTTCGTGTAGGGGTCAGTTCTTTTAGTCAAACACTAAATAGTTTTATTGTTTACAATACGGACCAATATTATGAAGCTCCATTTACTGTAAATGAATCTCAAGAATTCAGTGGTTTAACGGCTATTTGGGCTGAATTAATTATAGGTATGAAGATCGAGGTCCTTAACAACTTTTATGTTGGCCTGAATGCGCAGCTCAAAGGACGTATTACAGAAGATGAACCAGAAAATTTCGGGAATCTCTATATTCCAGGTTTTAATAAGGTTTTTGACAGTGGCCGATTTGGAATTGGTTTTGGATACAACGTATCCTATTTGATTCCTATCTACAATAAACAGAAGAAAGTTGCGGTTGAAAAAGAACAATAATTAACTTAATCGGTCTGTTCAGAAATCAACAATCATTGAGTATAAATCGAATTTTCTTCTTATCTTTTGCATAGAAATAATGCCTCTATGGATAAAGAATCGATTGCCAACTTATTAGAAGAAAAAAATCAAGTTCTCATTGATTTTCTTGACCGACAAGAACCCGAAAAATGGCAAGAAGGTCCTGAAGGCAAATGGACATCAGGACAACACGCCCTTCATCTTCTTCAAAGCATCAAGCCTTTAAATGATGCTTTGAGTATGCCGAATTTTCTTCTACGATATAAATTTGGAAAAGCAAATAGAGAGGTTCGTCAGTATGATGCGATCGTAAATCGTTATAAAGAACGTCTAAAAGATGTGGATGGTAAGACTTTTAAAGGTTCCCAAAACATGAAAGTGCCAAGCCTAAAGGACAAAGCATATATTTTAACCCGTCTTCAGGTTGAAAACAAAAAATTGCAATACAAAACAAAAAAAATGTCTGATAAAAATTTGGACACACTGATTCTTCCGCATCCCTTAATGGGAAAAATGCCAGCAAGAGAGATTATCATGTGGACAGCCCATCATATTGAGCATCATACGAAAACGCTTCAAGAAAAGTATTAGACTTTAGTCACAAATGCCAACATCAATCGTCTTCAACTAAAATCACTGACCATGAAACTTAAATTGCACTTTCTGTTGACACTAATTATGTTGTGTTATTCTCAAATTTCTGCACAACCAATTACAGGAAAGATCATAGATGCCAAAACCAAGGAAGCCATTCCGTTTTCAACCATTCAATTTGATGAAATCAACGGTGTGGTCTCAAATGCTGAAGGTTTTTTTAATTTATCTATCGAAGAATTTGAAGATTCCAAGTCACTGACCATTTCATGTATGGGATATTTGACCCAATCGTTAACGATTAAACAGCTTAAGGCAAACAACTACATAGTTGGATTGGACGAAGCGGTCAATCAATTGAGTACTGTTTACATAACTAACAAGCTTCCAAATGTTGATTCTATAATGAAACGGGTACAGGCCAACTTAAAGCAGAATTATAATAATGCACTTACAAAAAACACAATCTTCTCCAGACACACTGCCTTTTTTAAACCAAACAACGTTCAAATTGAAATAGATAAATCCACTGGGTTCAATAAAAATCAGTTAAAAGAGTCCAACAGACAGTTGGATTCACTGACCAACAGCCTCGTAAACAATCATCCAAGTCAAGAGTTTACTGATATTTTGGCGGACTATTATACCTCAAATGGCAATGGCAACAAAGTACAAGTCACTAAGGCCACCAAATTGCTGGACATCAAAAACAAAAATACCTTTGATAATATTCAAAAGAAAGCAACCAACATCATTCTGAAACATTTGGATATCAATGCAACATACAAGCTCAAAACTGGTTTGTTTAAAATTGAAGATTCATTATCCCTAAAGGATACAAAAAACAAAAAGGAAGAGGACAAAGCTCCAGATTTAAATAATATCAAGCAGGATGCTTATGCCTTTCTAAATCAACATCTATTCGGAAGTTCTTCCTTGTTTGATTTTGTTGCAGATACATCCATATACAACTACAAAATTCAGGATGTTACCTATATGGATGGAAAAGCGGTGTATGTGGTCCATTTTGAACCAAGAAAAGGTCGCGCTAAATATACGGGTAATCTGTATGTCGTTGAAGATGATTATGCCATTGTGAGAGTGGACTATGAGTTTGCAGAGGGCAAAAAAGGTGAATCCCTAAATTTAAAACTATTACTAGGTGTTAAATACGCTGAAAATGTGAATACAGGAACTGCCATCTATAAAAAGAATATAGCGACCAATTATTACCATCCATACTATATCAATCAAGAAATTGGGCGTTATGCGTATGTACATCGTCCTCTAAAGTTCATTGAGAATGGTGGTGATAAAGATAAAATAGCTTTCGACTTTAAATTGGATGGCAATATCATAGAAAAGACAGAAATTTTAAACTTTGCAAATGAAGCCATTACTGAAGACACCTATACACAGCTGAAAGAAAACAATACCGTGGATTTCATTAAGTTAAAACAGTACGATCCATCAATTTGGAAAGATTTTTCTGTGATGGAGCCATTGGAAGAATTAAAGAAATTTAAGGTCGAAGATCAATAATTATTGATATTTTGCCTTTTTGCTCCCTTCATACATTACATATTTTACTAACCGTGCCTCCAACTTGGCATTCACCAAATGAATTTTTCGTGAAGGTCGCAATCCGACATGTTTTAAAGCTTCAAGATTTGATGTGATAAACCAAGCATCGGTTCCTGGATAGTTTTGCTTAAGCGTATCTCCAATACTTTTATAGAACGATTCCATTTCGATATCCAATCGTTCACCATATGGCGGATTAAAGACCATGTGCAATTTCTGGTCGCCTCCTTTTTGAGTTTTGAAGAAATCTTCATGCTTTACTTGGATGAAGTCTTCCAAATTCGCATTCTTTATGTTTTCTTTTGCTTTCTCCACCGCACTCGGTGATTTGTCATACCCGATGATTTTATGATGAAAATCGCGAGTTTTTCCTAATAAAGATTCTTCAATCTTCTCAAACAAATCTACATCCCAATCTTGCCAGCGTTCAAAGGCAAATTCCTTGCGCATTAAGTTCGGGGGAATGTTGCAGGCTATCATGGCTGCTTCGCAAAGAATCGTTCCACTGCCACACATTGGGTCCATAAAATCTGATTGGCCATCCCAACCAGAAAGCATTATCAATCCTGCTGCAAGCACTTCATTAATGGGCGCGATATTGGTCGCTGTTTTATAACCACGCTTATGCAAGGAATCACCTGACGTGTCTAATGAAATATTACAATAATCCCTATCGATATGCACATTGACTTTTAGGTCTGGGAATTTTAAATCGACATTCGGTCGCTGCCCAGTGTTATCTCTAAATTTGTCAACTATGGCATCCTTTGTTTTTTGCGCAATGTATAAGGAGTGTGTAAATAGTGTTGAATGCACTGTAGCATCCACAGCTAAAGTTCCGGTAGGATTTAGGTATTGTTCCCAATCCATTTTGTAGAGATTGTCATACAATTCCTGTTCATTTTTTACTTTAAAGGATTTGATTGGCTTTAAGATTTTGATGGCTGTTCGTAATGCCAGATTAGCTTTGTACATAAAGCCCTGATCGCCAACGAAACTCACGTTACGCACACCAGTTTTTACCTCTTGTGCTCCAAGTTGTGTCAATTCTTTTGCCAATAAGTCTTCAAAACCAAATAAGGTCTTGGCAACCATGTTAAAATTATTATCCAT
>JAGXIE010000125.1 GCA_024635765.1 Flavobacteriaceae bacterium
AAATTGGCCTTAAAGAAATTGGACGAAACTGACTATCTTCAACAATCAGAATTAAAAGGCTATTATTCCGAATTAACGTTTATCATTCGAAAATATCTCGATGAAAAAGTATATGATAGAGCGCTTGAAAGTACAACTGACGAATTAGTTACCCGCCTGAATCTTCTTAAAGACGGTAACCAAATTGAATTGAGCAAAGAAGACATCAGAAATATCGAAACCATCTTAAAACGTGCCGATTTGGTAAAATTTGCAAAATCCGCTCCAGATGTCGAGTTGGCAAAAATCGATAGAAACACCATCGATTTGGAAATAGACCACGTGAAGGAGGCATTGCCAGAACCTACCGAGGAAGAAAAACTTCTTAATCAACAATATAAGGAAGAACAAAAACGTAAAAAGAAACGTAGAAAAATTATTGCTACAGTTGTTATCAGTATTTTTTTGGTATTGGCAATTTTTACGGGATTTGTTGTTAAATATGGGTTTGACTATGTCAAAGACACTATTGTAGGTAATGATAGTAAAGAATTGCTGGAAGGCGATTGGGTTAACAGCGCTTATGGGTACCCACCAATATATATATCCACACCAGAAGTATTAAAACGGATGGATTCCCAAGCCCTCGATACGATTGCACAGGGTAAAACCACTATGTTTGGTTATGGTCACTTATTGGGAGATGTGAGTATGATAGTAAGTACTAGTAAGTATAATGTTCCAGATTCTACCCAAATAGATTTAAATATTGCTGTTGAGGGATCTTTAAAAACACTCGAGCAAAATAGTGTTAGAAACCTAATTACGAAACGAGAACAATTCATCACACCAAATGCTGCTGAAGGACTAAAAGTATATGGAACTGGTGATTTTCCTATCCCATTATCCGAAAATTACGAGCGTGGAAATTATGTTATATTAATGTTCACAGCAAAAAACATATTGCAACAAATTATCTTAGTTTGGAAAGCAGATGACGAATACGCAGATCAAATTATGGATCGAGTCCTGAATTCGGTAGAACTTAAAAAGGTAGAATGATGTTTGAAGGAATCGAATTTTTAAACAAACAGTTTTTTTGGTTGTTCTTATTACTCCCAATAGCTATTCTTTGGTATCTCTTCAAGTACAAAAGGCAAACTGCAGAACTCCATATTTCGACAATCAAAGGATTTAAATTGACCAATAGTTGGTTGCCAAAAGCAAGGCATATATTAATTGTATTGCGTTTATTGGCGCTTGCCTTATTGATTACGGCCATGGCACGACCGAGAACTGTGGACATGTCTTCAAAAACCAAAACTACAAGGGGTATTGATATCGTCTTGGCAATTGATGTTTCAGCTAGTATGTTGGCAAAAGACTTAGTGCCAAATCGCCTAGAAGCGTTAAAAAACGTAGCAGCCGATTTTATCAAAGGGAGACCTAATGATAGAATAGGAATCGTGGAATATGCAGGTGAAAGTTATACAAAAACACCAATTACAAGTGATAAAGCCATCGTATTGCGTTCGCTGAATGATGTAAAATATAATACAATCATTGATGGAGGCACAGCAATAGGAATGGGCTTGGGAACTTCGGTTAATCGTTTGAAAGACAGCAAAGCAAAAAGTAAAGTTATTATATTATTGACTGATGGTGTCAACAATTCCGGTCAAATCGATCCTAAAACTGCGAGTAATTTGGCTGTAGAATATGGCATCAAGGTTTACACAATTGGATTGGGAAGTAATGGAATGGCATTATCACCAATAGGGATCTTGCCAAATGGCAGCTTTCAATATGGCAGAATACAAGTTGAAATTGACGAAGCATTGCTAAAAGAAATAGCTAAAGTAACGGGAGGAAAATACTTCCGCGCCACAAACAACAGGAAGTTGGAAGAAATCTATGAAGAAATCAATACGCTTGAAAAAACAGAAGTAGAGGAATTCAAGTTTTATAATTACGAGGAAAAATTTAGGCCTTTAGTTTTGTTGGCCCTAGGTTTATTGTTGTTAGAGTTTTTAATGAGAGCAACGGTTTTTAGAAGCTTTAATTAGTAGCTATTGCTTAAAGAAAAGAGAAAATAAATGTATCAATTAGACGAAAAAATATGGTTTTGGGTTTGGGGAATTATTCCGATAATTCTGCTCCTGTTTTTAGCGCTCCAATTTTGGAAATATAAAGCACAAAAACGATTTGCTCAAAAATCAATGTTCAAAAAATTGAGCCCAAACACTTCAATGTTTAAATCCATCTTGAAAATGGTTGTCTTATGTCTGGCGTTTTTCTTTTTGGCAATAGCGTTAGTGAATCCAAAGATTGGAACGAAATTAGAAACTGTAAAACGTGAAGGTGTTGATATAGTATTTGCAGTAGATGTTTCTAAAAGTATGTTAGCAGAAGATGTGGCTCCCAACCGACTGGAAAAAGCAAAACAGCTCGTCACTCAAATCATCAATAATTTGGCAAGTGATAGAGTAGGAATTATTGCTTATGCAGGTAAGGCCTTTCCTCAATTACCAATTACCACAGATTATGGGTCTGCTAAAATGTTCCTTCAAAGTATGAATACCGATATGTTGTCTTCTCAAGGAACGGCTATCAATGAGGCCATCAACTTGGCTAAAACATATTATGATGATGACCAACCGACAAACCGCGTACTGATTATTATCTCAGATGGAGAAGACCATAGCGATGTGTCAGCAAGTGTTGCTGAAGAAGCTGCGGAAGTGGGTATTCGAATTTTCACCATTGGAGTTGGTACCACTAAAGGAGACCGCATCCCTGAAAAAAGAAATGGTATTGTGCTCAACTATAAGAAAGACAACAATGGAGAAACGGTCATCACGAAATTAGATGAAGAAACTTTAAAAGTCATTGCAAAAGAGGCTAATGGTATATATATTAATGGAAATAAAACGAGTGTAGTGGTTGATGAAATCCGAGACATTCTTAACAAAATGGACAAAACGGAATTTGAAGCTAAACAATTTGCCGATTTCGAATCTCAATTCCAGTGGTTTTTGGGAGCAGGGATTTTCTTTTTGTTCATAGATATCTTTTTCTTAGAAAGAAGAACGGCTTGGCTTAAACGCTTGAATTTGTTTAACGAAAAACTATAGATTTTTTAAGAAAACATTATAACTAGCATATCGTTAGATTTTTTAGTTTTATAGATTATTTGAAATGAGAACATTACTAATCATATTATTAACATTCACACCTTTTTTTTCTTACTCTCAAGATAAGGAAAAGGAAGCTCAAGAGCTTATGGCATTAAAAAAGGCTAATAACTTTGTGCATCAGGGCAATGAATTGGTCACTGAAGATAACTACGTAGCTGCCGAAATGGTATATAGAAAAGCCATTTCAGAACAACCAAATAATATTGCGGGCACATACAATCTTGGTAATTCCTATTACAAAAAAGGGAATTATGACGAGGCTTTATTTCGCCAACAGCAAGTAGCGAAAAATGCTACAGATAAATCTGATAAGCACAAAGCTTTTCACAATATTGGTAATATATTGATGAAAAACAAACAATGCAAAGAAGCTGTTGAAGCATATAAGAATGCTCTGAGGAACGATCCAACGGACGACGAAACTCGTTATAATCTTGGTCTGGCAAAAGAATGTGCCGAACAACAAAAAGACGATAACCAAGACAAGAATAAAGACAAAGATAAACAGGACGAAAACAAAGACGAGAAGGATAAGAAAGATCAAGACAAGAAAGATAAGGATAAAGGCAACCAAGACAAAAAGGATGGAGACGACCAAAAGGATAAAGGGGAGCCTAAAGATGACAAACAGGATAAAGGTAATGGCGATGAAAAGAAAGAACAACAACCTCAACCAGGACAGTTATCGCCACAACAAATAAAAAACCTCTTGGAAGCTATGAACAACCAAGAACAAAAAACACAAGAGAAAATCAATGCCGAAAAACAAAAAGGCGTAAAAGTAAGAACTGGTAAAGATTGGTAAAATTGATTTTCAATCGATTCCGATAGCGATCAGTTGAAAGTAAAGTTATGATGAAATTAAAGACATACATATCATTAATTCTAATTCTGGCAGGCACTGCATTTGTTTCAGCTCAAATAAAATTTGAAGCTAAATTGAGCAAAAACAAACTTGGTGTCAACGAACGCCTGCGTGTGGATTTTGAAATGAACAAGGATGGTGACAATTTCAATCCACCAAGTTTCGAGAATTTTATGGTGGTTGGTGGTCCAAATCAATCTGTAAGTCAATCATGGCTAAACGGAGTGCGTTCATTTTCTAAAACATATAGCTATTTCCTAGCCCCTAAAAGAACTGGTAAATTCACAATTGGTCAAGCGTCAATTGAGATTGATGGAGAAACTTACAAAACGATACCAGTGACTGTAGAAATCACGCCTGCAGTGGACCGGCCTAATGACCCTGACAATGCCGTCGCAGTGGCAGATGATAATATTCATTTAGTGGCCGAAATTTCTGAAACCAATCCGTATCTTAATGAAGCGATTACAGTGGTTTACAAGTTATACGTATCACCTAATACAGGTGTGAGCAATTGGCAGGAGATAGATAATCCTAAATACAATTCCTTCTGGAGTCAGAACATTGATATGAAAGGAATGAAAGTTGAAAACGGAACCTACAAGGGTCAGGATTACCGCTATGTGGTTTTAAGAAAAACTGTTCTATATCCTCAAAAAACCGGCAAATTAGAAATAGAGCCTTTAAGTCTCAATTTGACTGTTGAAGTTCCAACAAATCGTCGTGATATTTTTGGAGGACGATTGATGACTCAAGTACACAAAACTGTTTCAGCTGGGAGCAAAACCATTACTGTTAAACCCTTGCCTGAACAAGGAAAACCAGCAGATTTCACAGGCGCTGTAGGGACATTTGATTTTAAGGTAACAACATCAAAAGCAAATTTAAATGCCACTGAATCTTTACAGGCCACTGTGGAAGTTTCTGGAAATGGAAATTTAAAATTATTTCAACTTCCAAAATTGACTTTGCCAAGCTCACTTGAAGTTTATGAGCCAGAACATAGTGAAAATGTTCGAACCGATTTAAATGGTATGCATGGAAGTATTTCTGATGATTACACTATTGTACCACAATTCAAAGGTAAATACCCCATAAAAAGCATCAGTTTTTCATATTTTGATTTGAATACAGAAAGATATAAAACAATTTCTTCGGGCGATATTGTGATTGATGTATTGGAAGGACCTACAAATGCTTCGACCTCGGACAACAATTTTGTGTCTTCTGGTAATGGGAAGCAACGTGTTGAATTGAGTAACAATCAATTCGCATTTGTGAAAAGCAATCCTAATTTAAGCGCTATTGAACCAGACTACTTTTTTAAAACAAACTTATTTTGGGCTTCTTTACTTACCCCTTTATTATTGATTCCTTTGGCTATTGTGATAAGAAGAAAGAAAGACGAACGTGAAGCTGATGTGTACGGAAATAAAATAAGGAAAGCAGACCGATTAGCTAAAAGATATTTAGGTGAAGCTAAAAAGGCATTAGGCAAGAAAGAAGAATTCTATGTCGCTTTAGAAAAAGCTTTCCACAATTACTTAAAAGCGAAGTTGCATATCGAAACCAGTGAGATGAGTAAAGATCGCATTAAGACCTTATTATCTCAAAAAGGAGTTGATGCTGCAACAATAGCAGAGTTTACAAGTATCTTAAACAATTGTGAATTGGCACGTTATACACCAATTACCAATGTGGAAATGCAAAAAGATTATGATAGAGCAGCTAAAACTATTTCAGTTATTGATAAAGAATTGAATTGAGAATGAAATATTTAATTTACATATCTACACTCCTAATTACCGCAATGACATTTGCTCAAAATGAAACCTTATTTGAGCAAGGCAATACCTTGTATAATGAAGGTAATTATGAGGCAGCCATCACAAAATATGAAAATATTTTAGATAATGGTAAACATTCCGCAGAGTTGTATTTTAATCTAGGAAATGCTCATTATAAGCTCAATCATATTGCACCAAGTATTTATTATTATGAGAAGGCGTTACTTTTAGATCCAAATGATCAAGAACTAAAAAATAATATCGGTTTTGCTCGTAATATGACGATTGATGCGATAGAAACTGTTCCAGAAGTAGGGTTTTCAAAGTTTGAGAAAAACATTTCAAAGAGTATGACATTCGAACAGTGGGGAATTTCTGCAATCGTTTTGGTAGTGCTGTTTATGATTTTATTCTTGACCTATTATTTTGCTTATTCCTCAATGCGCAAGAGATTGGCTTTTATTGGAAGTACGGCATCTTTGCTATTGGCTATTGTAGCTTTAGCTTTAGCCTTTCATAATTATAGTTTAGTAAAGAATGATCGCCCAGCAATAGTTTTCGCTCAAGAAACTCAAGTTAAAAGCGAACCAAATCTTCGAAGTAATGAGGCTTTTGTGCTGCACGAAGGAACCAAGGTTCAAGTTTTGGATACTGTCAATAAATGGAAAAAAATAAGACTTGCGGATGGCAAAACAGGTTGGATTCCACAAGACGACATCAAATTGTTGAACAATTTTTAAAGATTATTTAACAAAAAATCAGTGCTCTTATCTTATCTTTGCATCTTCATTAGATATCAACCATGTCAAAAATTATTATTTCATCTTTCTTTTTGCTCGTTTTTACGTTTCTGATCTCAGCTCCAACGTTAATTCAAATGATGGATGATTCTACTGACACCTCAATCTTTTATTCTTTATCTGAAGAAGAAGAAAAGGGGCACGAGACTATTAAGAATATCCAACCTTTCGTTTCAAATCACAATCAATTAGATTTAATTTTTGCTTCACGATTAAAATTAGATAATACAGGGTATCATTTTAAAAAATATCCCAAACCACATCTTAATCTAATTTTTCCTCCACCGGAACCACACATTTTATAAATCAAATTTAGGGTTTACTAACCCAAAAATTAAGTGTAATTACCTCTTTCTTGTTTAAGAAAGAGACTAATCTAATTTATATAAAATGTTTAAACATATTAAAAGTGACTTACCATCGAGTATAGTCGTATTTTTTGTTGCATTACCATTATGTCTTGGTATTGCACTAGCAAGTGGAGCACCACTTTTTTCAGGATTAATTGCAGGAATTGTCGGAGGTATTGTTGTGGGAGCCTTGAGTGGCTCTAAAATTGGAGTCAGTGGTCCTGCGGCAGGTTTGGCAGCCATAGTTTTAACATCAATTGCCGCACTTGGCGGCTATGAAAACTTTTTAGTAGCTGTTGTTTTAGGTGGAATTATCCAATTACTATTTGGTGTTCTAAAAGCTGGAATTATTGGTTATTATTTTCCTTCTTCTGTGATTAAAGGAATGTTGACAGGTATTGGAATCATTATTATCTTAAAGCAAATTCCACATTTTTTTGGCTATGATGATAATCCAGGAGGAGGATGGGCGTTCATTCAGGTAGATGGCGAAAACACCTTTTCAGAATTGATCAACATGTTCAATTATATTCAGCCTGGGTCTGCTATTGTTGGATTAATTGGGTTAGGAATTTTATTGCTTTGGGACAAGGTCTTGTCTAAAAAAGGAAAGATTTTCCAGCTGGTACAAGGACCTTTAGTAGCCGTTGTTGTGGGAATTGTATTTTATGTAATGACTAAATCAAATGATTCTTTGTCGATTGCACAATCACATTTGGTAAGTGTTCCGATTCCTGAGGATGCTGCATCGTTTTTTGGACAGTTTAGTTTTCCGAATTTCGCTGTTATATTTAATTCAGATGTTTGGGTCGTTGCCTTTACAATTGCGTTAGTAGCAAGTTTAGAGACTTTGTTATGTGTTGAGGCAACTGATAAGCTGGATCCGCATAAGAATGTGACACCAACCAACAGAGAGTTGTTAGCGCAAGGCACTGGAAACATTTTGTCAGGATTAATTGGCGGACTTCCTATTACGCAAGTTATTGTAAGAAGTTCAGCAAACATTCAGTCTGGAGCGCGTACAAAATTATCAGCCATCATCCATGGATTCTTTTTATTGATTTCTGTGATTTTGATTCCGAGATTATTGAATATGATACCGTTGTCAGTTTTGGCGGCAATATTATTAATTGTCGGTTACAAACTTGCGAAACCAGCCTTGTTCAAAACAATGTACAAGCTTGGTTGGAAACAATGGGTGCCATTTAATGTGACCGTTTTAGGCATAGTTTTTATCGATTTGCTTTATGGAATAGGTCTAGGTTTAGGTGTTGGCATTGTGGTCATCCTTATCAAAAGTTATCAAAACTCACACTTCCTTCATATTGAAGATAAAAGTAACGGCAAGCATAGAATCAAAATGTCACTTGCTGAAGAGGTCACTTTTTTTAATAAAGGAGCAATTCTTAAGGAATTGGATAGTTTACCAAGAGACACATATTTAGAATTAGATTTAATGAAGACGAGGTATTTGGATAACGATATTATCGAGATTTTAGATGATTTTGCGATCAAAGCAAAAGAGCGAAATATCGATATTAAACTGATTTCAAAAAGAGGCGTGGTTGAGAATCCAACAAGTTTCGTAGGCTTCTTTAATGAGCGTCCAAAATCAAAATTGAGTTTAAGTTAAAGAATAATATTATGGAAAAAAATAAATACAAAATAATGGTGCTAACGGATTTGAAAAATTCTACAAGTACAACCCTAAAAAGTACAGTCAGTTTGGCAACTATGATCGACGGTGAGATTGAAGTATTCAGTGTAAAAAAGGCAACTGATGTCGTAGAAAGAGAAAACCAATTATCTTCCATGAGGACTATCAATGATCAACACAAAAAGATGGAGACTAAAATGAAGCGTGTGATTGAACCAATTTTAAAGGATTATGGAATGAATATTCCTTTTTCCTTTGCATTCGGAAATGTAAAAAGTGAACTTGAATCTTATATCAAAGAACAGCAACCAGATATTATTGTTTTGGGAAAGAGAAAAAACAAACCATATAAATTAATTGGTGATAGCATTACACAATTTGTCCTTAATACATTTAATGGTGTTGTAATGATTGCTGCAGAAAACAATGCTTTGGAACCAAATAAGGAACTTTCATTGGGTGTCTTAAATGATTTTGAGTCTTCAGCTAACATGGAATTTGCGTCTGTATTGCTAGGACATACCAAAAAACCAGTAAAGTCATTCAAAATTAATAGAGTTAAGAACGTATCTGAAGAATCTAAAAAAACGACAGATCTAAAAACAATAGACTTCGTTTTTGAAGACAATGGCGATTCAATGAAGAATATTTCCAATTATCTATTAAAAAGTGACGTCAATTTATTATATTTTGATAGAGGGCTAAAGAATGAAACCAAGAATGCTAATCAAGGGTTTTCAGACATTAACAATTTTATGAACTCAATGGATGTTTCACTTTTGTTAGGCTCCCGTTAAAAATATAGATGATCAAAATCTTTAATCAGAACAGAAATAATTAAATAATAAACAAAATATTATGAAAGCACATACTAGAGAAACACAGGCAACAATGACACCTCAAAAGTCATTACAATATTTAAAAGAAGGAAACCAACGTTTCCAAGACAATTTAAAAGCCAATAGAAATTTATTAGAACAGGTCAATGATACCAGCGAAGGACAATTTCCATTCGCTACGATTTTGAGTTGTATTGATTCAAGGGTGTCAGCCGAATTAGTATTCGACCAAGGTTTAGGAGATGTTTTTAGTGTTAGAATTGCTGGTAACTTCGTCAATGAAGATATCTTGGGCAGTATGGAGTTTGCCTGTAAATTAGCGGGTACAAAACTTATCGTTGTTTTAGGGCATACTGCATGTGGCGCAGTTAAAGGTGCTTGCGACGATGCCAAAATGGGAAATCTTACGACGCTTCTTTCTAAAATAAAACCAGCGGTGAATGCTGTCACTGAACCGAAGGACGCAAGTCAAAGAAACTCAAAAAATTCTGATTTCGTAGATAATGTTTCAAAGAAAAACGTTCAATTAACAATTGATAGAATTCATGCTGAAAGTCCAATTCTTACTGAAATGGAGAAAAGCGATGAGATTAAAATCATCGGAGCTATGTATGATATCAATACAGGAGAAGTTGAATTTTTTGAATAAAAAATAAAGAGATTGTTTAGTAAAAGAAAAATAAGCACCTTTAATAAGGTAGCATTGGCTTTGGTGTTGATGCTACCTATTTGTGCTAGTGCACAAGATAGTAATTTTGGCAATTGGTTGATTTATTTTGGCAACAAAAAAATCAATGCAAAATGGAATCTTCATCACGAAGTACAATATCGAAATTACAATGCTATTGGCGATTTAGAGCAATTACTGTTAAGGACAGGTTTAGGTTATAACTTAACAGAAAATGCTAACATATTAATGGGTTATGGTTATATTTTATCAGAAAACTATATTGGTAATACTGACGAAAAGTTTGACGTTAACGAACATCGTATATATCAACAATTAATCACGAAACAAACGTATAAAGGGCTGTCGGTGCAACATCGATACCGTTTTGAACAACGTTTTGTGGAGGATGATTTTCGATTAAGGTTTCGTTATTTTTTAGGAATAAATGTACCTTTAGCTAATAAAGAAAGCAATAGATGGTATCTTTCAGCCTATAATGAACTATTTGTCAATACAGAAACCTCAATATTTGATAGAAATCGATTATATGGAGGTCTAGGTTATAAAATTAATGATGCAGTGCGGGTAGAGATCGGCTACATGAACCAGTTTTTTGAGACTAGCAGTAGAGACCAATTGAATGTTATCACATTTTTTAATTTTTGATGATTGTAAACCATAAAACCAAAATATGAAAAAATTATTCTCTCACATTAAAGGAGATGCCTTTGGAGGTGTCACAGCAGGAATCGTTGCATTACCGCTAGCACTGGCATTTGGAGTATCTTCCGGTTTGGGACCAAGTGCGGGTCTCTATGGGGCGATTTTTTTGAGCTTCTTTGCAGCCCTGTTTGGAGGTACGAATACTCAAATTTCTGGACCTACAGCGCCAATGACGGCTGTTAGTATGGTTGTTATTGCAGGAATCATTGCGGCTAATGACGGAGATATCAATAAAGCGCTTCCTATAATATTAACGATTTTTCTATTAGCTGGACTCATACAGGTTGGTTTAGGGTTTTTAGGTTTTGGAAAGTATATCAAATATATACCATACCCAGTCGTTTCCGGATTTATGACTGCTATTGGTGTGATTATTTTGGTGACACAAATTCTTCCGGCTATTGGATATTATCCAAAAGAAGATGAATCATATGTGGAACAATTTAAACCACAAGCTGAAGAAATAATTCTACAAAACATATTGAAGGAAGAAGCTGGAGAAGGTATTTTGGTATTGGAAGATTTTAAGGAAACTGTTGCCAGAGCAGAAAAGATATCACAAGACGATATCCTCAAAGAGTCGAAAACACTTGCTGCGAATAACGCTTCTGGTGTTTTAGGCGCTATAAAGTCGTTACCACGAGCACTTGAAAATATTATTTGGTTAGAATTGATTTTGGCCATAGCTACAATTATAATCATTTATGGCTTTAAGAAAATCACCACAGCGGTCCCAAGCACTTTGGTAGCTTTGGTCGTTGTTTCTGGTGTCGCTATTGGTTTCGGATTCGACTATCGACCGATTGAAGAAATTCCCACAGGCTTGCCAATTCCAAACTTGGAAATCATAACAGGCTTCACCTTGAGCAGCGTCACACCCTATATTTTCACAGCTCTGACTTTGTCACTCTTGGGAGCCATTGATTCATTATTGACGAGCGTGGTTGCCGATAATATGACCAAGACCAAACACAAACCCAACAAAGAATTGATAGGTCAAGGTATTGGTAACAGTATAGGAGCAATTTTTGGCGGTTTACCAGGTGCTGGAGCAACCATAAGAACGGTCGTAAACATTAATTCGGGAGGTAAAACCAAGCTTTCTGGTATGATTGCTGGTGTTGTTTTACTAATTATTCTTTTAGCGCTTGCAGATATAGCATCACAGATACCTGCTGCAGTTCTAGCTGGGATTTTGATTACCGTTGGTATCGGTGTCATGGATTATAAAGGTCTCAAGGCGATCCCGAGTTTACCACGTGATATGAAAATTGGGCCTCTAAAAGTGAGTTCTGAAGTAATTGTTATGCTCGTTGTATTAATTTTGTCTAGTTTGTGGAATTTGGTATATGCTGTAGGTATAGGTCTCGTCATAGCCTCTTTGATGTTTATGAAAAAAATAGGTGACTTAACAGCGGAGAGATCAGACGTCAAATCTTTGAAACAAGAAAAAGCATGGGAAGATGAAGCAAGTTTCCCTGAAAAATTAAAAGAAGAAGTATTCATCAAACACCTAAAAGGACCATTGTTTTTTGGTTCAACTAGTGATTTTCAGGCATTGTCGCTACAAATTCCGATAACAGCCAGAACGGTAGTCATTCGATTGGGAAGAATGCAATACATGGACCAATCTGGATTGTATGCCATGGAAGATGTTTTAATTGATTTGAGAAGAAAAAAAATAGATGTTCTATTCGTGGGATTAACAAAGCAACCAAGATATATGATGGAACGAATTGACATTATACCAGATTTGATCCCTAACGAGCATATTTTCAGTAGTTTTAATGACTGTCTTTTATGGATTAAAGAAAACGTCAAAGACAGATTTTAAATTATAGGCTATGCAATTAGAAAGAGTCTTTGAAAATAACCAGAAGTGGATTCAAGAAAAATTAGACACTGATACTAAATACTTTGATAAGTTAGGCTCAGGTCAAAATCCTGAATTGCTCTTTATTGGTTGTTCCGACAGTCGCGTAACCGCTGAAGAATTGATGGGTCTTGGTCCTGGTGAAGCCTTTGTCCATCGCAATATTGCTAATATGGTTATTAGTATTGACCTCAATGTAATGTCGGTGATAACTTATGCCGTCGAATATTTGAAAGTGCAACACGTTGTTATTTGTGGGCACTATGGCTGTGGCGGTGTAAAAGCTGCATTGCAGTCTGCAGATTTGGGAATTTTAAACCCATGGTTACGTAATATTCGAGATGTGTACCGTATTCATAAAATAGAATTGGATGATATTTCAAATGAAGAAAACCGTTATGAGCGACTGGTCGAACTAAATGTAAAAGAGCAATGCGTTAACCTTATAAAAACTTCGAGTGTACAAAAAGCGTATCGAGATAGAGGCTTAAAAGTCCATGGTTGGGTTTTTGATGTACATACAGGAAAATTGATTGACTTAAAAATTGATTTCGAAAAATACCTTCACGATATCATGGAAATATATCATTTGGATTAGCACAGAAAACGGTTAAATAGATAACAACAATAGATGAGTTTTAATTCTTATTGAAGTGGTTCAACTTCTATTTCAGTCTCGGGTTCTTTTGATGCTTCTTCCAGCTCTTTTTTCTTTTCTAAAATACTTGGAAATATCATAGGAGCGAAAGACTTAACGGGGTTATACAAAATAGAATCTTCTATCGTTTTTTCATCAGTGAACGGAATGGTGCTATTTAAGCTATCAAACACAATCAAAACCACACTCAATATCAGTCCTATTTTTAATGCACCAAAAACACCTCCAAGAAGTTTATTCAATATGCCTAAGGCAGCGAAGTTGGCTAACTTTGTCAATGCTCTGCCAGCCAGAGCTATTGCTAAAACGATAATCACAAAGGTGATAGCGAAGGCCACGATATTGACTGTTTTTTCGTTCCATTCCGTCTTATCTTGTAAAAGGGATGCAGCAAAATTGCTAAAATGAATGGCTCCATAAACTCCAGCTACCAGTGCTAAAAGCGAAGCAACTTCAACAAAAAGACCTTTCATAAAACCCCTAATCAAGCCGAAGAGTAACAACGCCAATAAAACAATGTCAATAACATTCATACTGCATAGAATTTTATCAAATATAAGTTAACTTTGCGAGAATTGAATTTACGATTAAACTAAAAACCTGATGTTTAGGGACGAACGTCACAGAAAGTAAATATGGCAAGAGATGAACAATTAAAAGAACGCTGGAGTTTAGTGGTACAAAAATTATCAGCACAATTTGCAGAAGGAGACACCTTAGATTTAGATGCCATTATTTATCTGATAGGCGTTCAAGAATTGGGTCAACCACACCGCAAATTCAAGAAAGATCATAAACTCGACTTAATGCATATTGCAATCTGTAGGCTGTTAGAACCTTATGGGTATTATGAATTCGAGTTTTATGATGAAGATAAATGGCCACATTACAAAGTGAAGGAACAACTGCCGGCTTTGAAAGCTGGTGAACAAAGTGTACTGATGAAAGAGGCAATCGTCAATTATTTTTTAGAGGCCGAATATATCGATTAAGCTAGTAGATACTCCATGATGGTTTGCAGTTTCCAATTTAACGCTTAACGCAATTCCAAGATAAAACACTAAATTTGCCATTCATTTTTTTGATTTATGATAGATAAGATAAAAGAACTCATAGCAGAAGCCGAAGCCTTCAAGGCACAATCCAAAGATGAGGTTGAAGCTTTCCGTATCAAGTATTTAGGAAAAAAAGGATTACTTAATGAATACTTTGGTGAATTTAAAAATGTAGCCAATGACCAAAAAAAAGAGTTCGGACAGGCTATAAATACGCTTAAAAAAACAGCAGAAGAAAAAGTTAATGCTTTAAAGGAGGAACTTGAAAGCAAGGAAGAAGTTAAAGGAATTTATGGTGATCTTTCAAGACCTGGCGAACCAATTTCACTTGGTGCGCGTCATCCAATTTCAATTGTAAAAAATCAGATAATTGATATATTTTCGCGTATTGGTTTTAATGTCAGTGAAGGTCCAGAGATTGAGGACGATTGGCATAACTTTACAGCATTAAATTTACCGGAATACCATCCAGCTCGTGACATGCAGGACACATTTTTTATTCAAACCAATCCTGATATTCTTTTACGAACACATACAAGCTCTGTTCAAGTGCGGTATATGGAAAACAATAAACCACCGATACGAACTATTTCTCCAGGAAGAGTATTCAGAAATGAAGCTATTTCAGCACGTTCTCACTGCTTCTTCCACCAGGTAGAAGGGTTATACATTGATAAAGACGTTAGCTTTGCCGATCTGAAGCAAACATTACAATATTTCACAACAGAAATGTTCGGCAAAAGTAAAATTCGATTGCGCCCGTCGTATTTTCCATTTACAGAACCTAGCGCGGAAGTTGATGTGTATTGGGGACTTGAGACAGAAATTGATTACCGAATCACTAAAGGCACTGGATGGTTGGAAATTATGGGATGCGGAATGGTCGATCCACAGGTTTTGGAAAATTGTGGCATCGATTCTAAAGAGTATTCAGGTTTTGCCTTCGGAATGGGCATAGACAGAATTGCAATGTTATTGCACCAAATTGGGGATATTAGATTGTTAAGTGAAAATGATGTCCGGTTTTTAGAACAGTTTAAATCTGCACTTTAAATAAAATATTTTTTTCTGGAAACCGATGTTAACACATCGGTTTTTTTTGATAAAAGTGTAACTTCGATTTGTTTTGATTTTTATGAACCTATAAATATGTCATATATGAAAAGAACTGACCAAATGTTCTTTTCATCATCCAAAACACTGGTAGCCTTTAACATATAATTACAAAAAAAGAAAGATAAATTTTGTAAATTTAAGAGTATAATCAATAAAACAACTTTTACTATTATGAGAAATTTTATTTTAATATTAAGTATAATGGCAATTGGACTTACCAGTTGCGGCGACGAGAACAAAACGCTTATCGAGAAACATGATCAGCTTCTCAAAGAGAATGACAGCCTGAAGGCGGTCAGCACAAATTTTCAGGAAATGCATCAAAAAATGAAAAACACGCATGATCAAATGCAGCAGCAGGTCGAATTCCAAGAAATAACCGATACAGATCTTCTGGAAAAACTTGCACAGCACGAGGTCATACTAAAAAGGCATGAGGCAATAATGACGGGTCACGATGCAAAAATCGAAGCCCATGAAAGTTTACGGGATGGCTTCGCTAAACTAAACCTCAAGGAAATGCAAGCCCAGATTGTTGAAATGCAAGAGGGCCATGACAGGATGATGGAAGAACATGAGACTATTCGGGAAGAACACGAGCAGATGGAGAAAGATCATACTATGATACTCGAGCAGATAATAGCAAAGCAGTAAGCTGACGAAAACGATATGTATATAAATTTAAAAGAGGCTGTCCTTAACGGGCGGCCTCTTTTTTTATAATTCTACGTGAAAAACAATCTAGATCGTAACACTCCAATGCTTTTAATAATTTTAAGTGTATTCTACAAACAGGAATTTAGATCTATGGATCGATCAAGCGCGATAAAGGTATTTTTTTTCACTCCACCTTGAATAGATGGACGTCTCTAGAAAAATGAAAGCAGGATATCAGGCGGTTTGATAGTAAGATGATGCCATTGGTCGATTTGCTTTTTTAAAAAACGGAACAAATGTACCATCGTGATCATATTTGATTCCTACAATTCCTCTCTGTAATGTTTTTTGCACGAACAGCAACACGGTCGAATTCTGGTATTGAATTAACGACCTTAAGGTTCAGAATGTCGAGACGACGTTTCTGTAGGTGTTGCAAGTCTTGTATTAACAATCATTGATACATGAATCGGGTAACTTGCCAACAAACGTGTTTTTGGATTCAAGTTTAAGAGTTTTTTTGATTGTGAGATGTCAGTTAAAGCGGATACGCTTCTTCACAGTATTTTAGGTTATTACAAAAACAAATTAGTATTAATTGTTAAATCCATTAGAAAAATTCTCCCTTTAAAATGTCTGATCGGACTCTAATCATTAACAATAGTTTAACTTCTACTAGTTCTGAAAATACCGAACCAATCGTATTTTTGTTTTTAAATTTTTTATGATGCAAGAAGATTTGAAGAAAACCAAATGTCAGCTCGTTGAAAAACTAGGTATCCATTTTGAAAACAAGGACAAGTTAGCACCTGTAGAAGCTCGCATTTTATCTTATATCATTCTAACTGGTAAACAAGGAACCACCTTTGAAGATTTGGTTACCAATTTAAGTGCAAGCAAGAGTACCGTATCCACTCATCTCAATCATTTACAAGACTTAAAAAAAGTAGAATATTTTACCAAGACAGGTGATAGAAAGAAATATTTCGTCATTAACCATGATACCATGGTTCAGGGCATATCCGAACTGGTTACTCAATGGGAAGAACAAAAACAGTTACATATAGAGATCATGGATTTCAAAATCAATGCCAACAAATCTCTTGACGAAGACACACAATTTAGTTTGGATTTTCACAAAGACTATATTGAATTTTTAAACGAAGCAACCCAATCCATATCAAAATTAAGAACCAGAATAATAGAAAAAACACAAAACTCTAACTAATGAAAAAGATAAATCTTCCATTTTTATATTCATTTTTTTTAATCGCAATTCTTTTGAGTTGTGGAGACAAGGAACAAGCATCGAAGGGACCCGCAGGACCATTGTCCTTTCAAGTGACAACGATTCCGCAAAAAACGGTGATAGGGTATAAATCATATCCAACTAGTATTGAAGGAGTTGTCAACAGTGAAGTTCGTGCTAAAATTCCTGGATATATCACCGATGTTTTGGTGGATGAAGGCGAGAAAGTCCGCAAAGGACAAGTGCTATTCAAACTTGAAACACAATCACTGAACCAAGATGCATCGGCCGCAAAAGCAAATGTCAATGCAGCTCAAGTAGAGGTTGATAAGTTGAAGCCTTTGGTAGAAAAAAACATTATTAGTAATGTACAGTTGGAGACCGCA
>JAGXIE010000126.1 GCA_024635765.1 Flavobacteriaceae bacterium
AATTTTCTGTAACAAAACTTACAATGGTTCGTCGTAATAATAGAAGCAGGAATAACTAACCTGTTTTAAAACTAATCATCAAATGACACAGGCAGATTTTGTAAACATAGTAATGCCTTTTAAAGATAAGGTATTCCGATTGGCAAAGCGATTATTGGTTTCTAAAGAAGAAGCTGAGGATGCTACCCAGGAAATCTTAATGAAATTATGGAAAAATCAAGACAAGATTGGAGATTATAATAATGTGGAAGCATTTTCCATGACTATGACCAAGAATTTTTGTCTCGATAGACTAAAATCAAAACAGGCGCAGAATTTAAAAATCGTTCACAGCAATTATCAAGACAATAACACGTCTTTACAAAAACAAGTTGAAGTAAGCGATAGTCTGGATTGGGTTTCAAAAATAATCGAAACATTACCGGAACAACAAAAAATAATATTACAGTTGCGAGATATTGAGCAATACGAATTTGAGGAAATAGCTGAAATGCTCGAAATGAACCAAACCGCGATTCGTGTAGCACTATCAAGAGCTAGAAAAGCAATAAGAGAACAATTAACAAATACACACAAGTATGGTATTAGATAATAAAAATATAGAAAAACTATTGGAAAAGTACGACAATGGTGAAACAAGCTTACAAGAAGAGCAAGAATTGAGAGCCTATTTTTCTCAAGATAAAGTTGCTCCTCATTTAGAGTCTTATAGGGCCATGTTTCAATACTTTACCAATACCAAACAAGAGACTTTCACCAAAGACGTTCCATTACATCCCGATAGCTATCGGGAGAAAAAACGTAGCTATATCTACCAATGGATTTCTGTCGCAGCTGTCATCGTCATAATGTTTGGAATATTTACCCAGTTCAATGGTGATCAGCCTAAATCATTCGATGAACTAACAGAAGAACAACAACTGGCTTACAATCAAACCAAAGAAGCTTTTAATCTGTTGTCTTCAAAATTTAGCGAAGGTCAATCCAATGTGAGTGTCCTAGGAGTTGTTGGCACACAATTTGAAAAAGGTGCTGAAAAAATCGAATACGTGAGTGAATTTTCAAAAGCCACGAACAAAATTTTAAATAAACCAGTAAAATCAGATAAAAAAAAGTAGAATTAAAAACAAGTAATTAAATAATTAGAAATCATGAAAAAATTAGTAATAGTATTAGCAGTTATCATCGCTCCAATGGTGTCCTTCGGACAAAGTATGTTCGATAAATACGAGGATATGGAAGGCGTATCGTCCTTTGTGATGACCCAAAAAATGTTCAATATGTTGGCAAGCATTAATGTGAATATGGATGATCCAGAAGATCAAGCATTTATGGATATGGCCAAGAAAATTACAGGCTTAAAAGTCTATACCACTGGAAGTGATAAAACTGCTGCAGATATTAATGCAACTGTAAAAAAGTATTTAGTATCTACTCAATTAGAGGAGTTAATGCGTATGAAAGATGGTAACCAAACCGTAAACTTCTATGTGAAAGAAGGAAAAGACGAGAATCATGTTAAAGAATTGTTGATGGTTATTAATGGCCTAAAAGAATTGACGAAAGACGAAGATATTAAGATCAATGGTAAGAAACGTGAATTTGAAACTGTATTGTTATCCTTAACAGGTGATATTGATTTGAGACAAATCTCTAAAATGACGGAGAAAATGAATGTTCCTGGTGGCGAGCAGCTAAACAAAGCAGGGAAAGCCAAAAAACAAAAATAACAATGACTTCATTAATCAAACATATTGTAGTAATGGTGGTTTTGGTTGCAGCACTTTTTAGTTGCGACCAAAATCCATCCTTGCAGACCTATTTTGTGGACAATCAAGAACGACCAAATTTTTTATCTGTCGATGTACCTGTATCGATGTTGAAAATTGATGAAACAAAATTAACTGACGAACAGAAGGAAGCCTATCATTCAGTGCAAAAACTGAATATGTTGGCCTATAAAAAAGATAGTATCAATATAAAAGATTACAACGCTGAATTAGCAAAGATTAAAATCATACTCGATGATCAGAAATATGAGGAATTAATGCGAGGAGGTAATTCAACCGATGGCAAGTTCACTGTGAAATATCTCGGACCTGATGATAATATTGACGAGTTCATTGTCTTTGGGAGTTTAAATGATATGGGTTTTGCAGTTGTTAGAATATTGGGTGATGATATGGATCCTAACAAGATAATAAAATTATCATCTTTGCTTGAGAAAAGCAACATCGATAATTCTCAATTGAATCAATTTATGGAATTTTTGAAATAGCAAAAATCAAAAAGTGAACAGATGATTTGTCAATTCGAGCGGAGTTGAGAACTAACATCATTTATAAAATTATATCGACTTCTCTCGAAGTAATAATTTAGTCAAACAACAAATCACTCGGAATCGTTTTCGGGTGATTTTTTTTGTTCTTTAAACAAAACGTAGTAGATATTGGCAACTACAAACGAAAAGCATGAAAACAGAATCAATTTTACAGTGAAATTATCCAAAACATCAAAGATTCCTGCAACGAAAAATGCCAGAACAATGAATCCCGTGAACCAAACCATAAATTGATTTTTTGTCAGCATCTATTATATTCCTGTGTAGTTACTTGGTGAGATAGCTTTCAATTCAGATTTTATCTCTGAAGAAACGTTTAAAGTATCAATGAAATCAGAGATGGTCTTTTGATTGATTTTCTCATTAGTCCTGGTCAATCCTTTCAGCGCTTCATAAGGATTCGGATAGCCCTCACGACGCAAAATTGTTTGGATAGCTTCAGCGACTACAGCCCAGTTGTTTTCTAAATCTTCAGCAAATTTCACCTCGTTTAACACCAATTTGTTCAAGCCTTTTAAGGTAGATTTAAGGCCGATTAACGTATGGCTAAAAGGAACTCCAACATTTCGCAAAACAGTACTGTCAGTTAAATCGCGCTGCAATCTAGATATCGGGAGTTTAGCAGATAAGTGCTCGAATAATGCATTTGCAATGCCCAAGTTGCCTTCACTGTTTTCAAAATCAATCGGATTCACTTTATGTGGCATCGCAGAACTTCCTACTTCCCCAGCTTTTATTTTCTGTTTAAAATAGTCCATCGAAACATAGGTCCAGATATCTTTGTTTAAATCAATTAATATGGTATTGATTCGTTTTAATGTATCAAATAATGCAGCCATATGATCATAGTGCTCAATTTGAGTCGTTGGAAAAGAGTGCTGTAATCCCAGTCTTTCCTGAACAAACTGACTTCCGAATGCTTTCCAGTCAATATTAGGGTAGGCCACTTTATGGGCGTTAAAATTTCCAGTTGCACCACCAAACTTGGCAGCACTCGGAATATCATTTAATAAATTGAATTGTTCTTCCATACGTACCACAAACACTTCAATTTCCTTACCAAGTCGGGTTGGGGAAGCTGGCTGTCCATGAGTTCGCGCTAACATTGGTATGTGTGCCCAATCTTTGCTCAATTCTTTTAACCGATTCAAAATCACGAAATATTCTGGCACATAAACGTCGTTCATGGCTTGTTTAATACTCAACGGGATAGCGGTGTTGTTGATATCCTGGGATGTTAATCCAAAATGTATGAATTCTTTAAATTTTGAAATGCCCAAGGTATCAAATTGCTCCTTGATGAAATATTCAACGGCCTTTACATCATGATTCGTAACTTTTTCAGTGTCCTTAATTTTTAAGGCATCCTCCGTCGAAAAATTGATATAAATAATTCTTAATTTATCGAACAAGGACTTGTCAAAGCTTGAAAGCTGTGGCAAGGGCACTTCACACAACGCAATAAAATATTCAATTTCTACCTGTACTCTGTACCTAATGAGGGCTTCTTCTGAAAAATAAGGAGCTAATTCGCTGACCTTATTCCGATAGCGTCCGTCGATTGGAGAAATAGCGTTGAGTGATGTTAAAGACATATTTGCGTTGTTTTTTGAAAGAGGCAAAGATAGTTCATTTGGCGCGAAGTGAGAAGTGCGAAGTGCGAAGTTTTTTCATTCGCATTAAGCAGTGTTAATGGATACGTAAAGCCTAACCGGTAAATATTGGACTGAAGGATGAAATTCTTATATTCGTAGTAAATTATTCCACCATGAAAAAAATACTTTTTATTTTCATCTTTAGTTGTTCGCAAATGACGTTTTCACAACTTTATAAAAAATCAGAACCTTTTACACATACCTATTCTATTGTTGCTAGAGACTCTGTTACTGGTGATATGGGTGTCGCAGTCCAAAGTCATTGGTTTAGTGTTGGAAGTGTGGTTACATATGGGAAAGCTGGAGTAGGAGTGGTGGCAACACAATCTTTAGTAAACCCAAGTTATGGCCCTAAAGGCTTGGCACTTATGGAGCAAGGATTATCACCTCGGCAAGCTTTAGATGTATTATTAGCAAATGATTCTGGTGAAATGTATAGACAGGTGGCCTTTTTAGATACCAAAGGCGATTTGGCAACTCATACAGGGAATTTATGTATCGAAGAGGCAGGACATCAGCAAGGAAAGAATTTTTCCGTTCAAGCAAATATGATGCTAAAAAATACAGTATGGAATGCCATGTCGGAAGCATTTGAAAATTCAAAAGGCACATTGAGTGAGCGTCTCATGGCAGCTATGAGGGCTGCTGAAAACGAAAAAGGTGATATTAGAGGTAAGCAGTCGGCTGCGATTTTAATAGTAAAGGGTCAGGCAACTGGAAACTCTTGGGAAGATGTAGTGATGGATTTAAGGGTTGAAGATAGTGACAATCCTCTTGTGGAATTAGAACGTCTAATAAAAACACATAAGGCCTACGATTTTATGAATCAAGGTGATTTAGCAATGGAAGTCGGTGACTCAAAGAAAGCAGAAAACTTATATTTAAATGCCCAAAAATTATTTCCCGAGAATTTAGAGATGCAATATTGGTATGCCATTAATTTATTGAATAACAAAGAGTATGAAAAAGCGCATCCGATTTTGAAATCAATTTTCAAAAAAGACAGCAATTGGAAAACTTTAACTTCAAGATTGGTAAAAAGTAAGTTACTGACAATTCCTGCTTCCGAATTGGAGAAAGTGATGAAACTTTAAATAGAACCAAGAATCAAGACCGCTTCGCTGAAATAGCCAAGACCGTTCAATTACATTCTAATCAGTCTTGATTCCTGGCTCTTAACGCTTTTTTATTTTCTTCAAAATATGTCTCGCCCTTGCTTTATATCCAGAACTCTGCATCTGAAAATCACGCTCAAGAATGAGTGTCAGTTCAGAATGTATCCAATCAATTTCTTTTCCTAACAAAAACAACGTATTCATAGCATAAGCTTTTGGTGCGATTTTTTCATCATTAATCATCCAGTCAAAACAGGCTTCAACGATTTTTTCTTTATGTTGTGAAGTCAATGAGCCTCGGATCGCATGTTCCTCTTTAGAATAGTAGGCTTTCACCAAATATTCGCAAACTTTAGCTGCTGGCCGTACTGCCGAATCGAGATACACCTTGTTTATATTATCAGTAAAATGATTTAAATGAGGAATGATTTCTTCAAGTTTCTCACCACACATAAACTCAAAGACCCATGCGGCTCTGCAGGATACTTTATCGTCAACCAAAAATAAAATCTCCAATAGCTTGGGAATCAATTCGGGTTGAGCAATAACCATATTGGCATACTTCAAACGATTAGCACGCGAATGACTGACATAATTTAATTCATCATAAAGTTGTTCTGTAGTCAAAGGTTTTTCTTAATTTTAAGATCTAAAGTTATAAAAAATGAAAATTATAAAAACGATACTTTTAATATTGCTAGTTGTATTAGTGATAGCACAATTTTTTGGACCAGAACGCAACGAAAGCAGCACCGACTCTTTCGACGCATTTTTGGCTGAAACTAATCCGCCAAAAGATGTCAAATACGTCTTAACGGAAACCTGTTTCGATTGTCACAGTGACCATACTAGATATCCTTGGTATGATAAAATTACCCCCGTGAATTATTGGTTGGCAGGGCATGTAAAGGATGCTAAAAAAGATTTGAATATCTCAAAATGGGATGATTATTCCACTAAAAAGAAAGACCATAAACTTGAGGAGTTGATTGAAATGGTAGAAGACAAAGAAATGCCTTTAGAATCTTATACGTATACACATTCTGAAGCTAATCTCACCGATGAGCAAATAAAATCTGTTGTTGATTGGGCGAAAGAAGTTCGCTTCAAATATAGCTTGGAACCAAAGGCAGAATAGTTTTTTCAATATACTCATTCATTAGATTCTGTCTAATGTTCTAAATATCCAATTGTCCAATGCGCCAGCATCTTTTAATTATTGGTTTCGTCTGGCCAGAGCC
>JAGXIE010000127.1 GCA_024635765.1 Flavobacteriaceae bacterium
AAAACCTATTAAGCCATTTGCTAATATAATGTTAGGTTCTGTGGAAAAACAGGACTTAAGTCGTATATTTGCAATCTTATTTAGACCTAATCTATATAATTTATGATTAAAGTTTCTGAAACAGCTAAAAAGAAAGTCATTGAACTTATGAATGACGACGGTTTTAATGCATCAACTGATTTTGTACGTGTGGGCGTTAAGAGTGGTGGTTGTTCAGGTTTATCTTATGATTTAAAATTTGATAAAACTCAACAGGAAGAAGACAAAGTATTTGAAGATAATGGCGTCAGAATTATCGTCGATAAAAAGAGTTTTTTATATCTTATTGGAACGACCCTTGAATATTCGGGCGGTTTGAATGGAGCAGGTTTTGTTTTTAACAATCCAAATGCGAATCGCACCTGTGGTTGTGGTGAAAGCTTCTCCTTATAATACAATAATACAATGAATAAATATACAGAAGACGATTTAAGAGAGGAATTAAAAACCAAAGAATACGAATATGGTTTCTATACCGATATCGAATCGGACACGTTCCCTATTGGGTTAAATGAAGATATCGTACGTGCTATTTCCTTGAAAAAGGAAGAACCGGAATGGATGACCGATTGGAGATTGGAATCTTTTCGTGCATGGCAAGAAATGATTGAACCAGAGTGGGCGAACGTGAATTACATTAAGCCCGATTTTCAAGCCATTTCCTATTATTCTGCACCAAATAGCAAACCTAAATATGACAGTTTAGATGAGGTCGATCCAGAATTGCTGGAAACTTTCAAAAAGTTAGGGATTTCAATTGACGAGCAAAAAAAATTGACTGGTGTTGCGATGGATGTCGTTATTGATTCTGTTTCTGTAGCAACAACCTTCAAAAAAACCTTGAACGAAAAAGGAATTATTTTCTGTTCGATTAGTGAAGCTATCAGAGAGCATCCAGAATTGGTGAAAAAATATATTGGCACTGTTGTTCCGCAAAGGGATAATTTTTACGCAGCATTAAACTCCGCGGTGTTCAGTGATGGCAGTTTTTGTTACATACCAAAAGGTGTTCGATGCCCTATGGAATTGTCTACATACTTCAGGATTAATCAAGCAGGAACAGGTCAGTTTGAGAGAACACTTGTTATTGCAGATCAAGGTAGTTACGTCAGCTATTTGGAAGGGTGTACAGCACCAAGCCGAGACGAGAACCAGTTACATGCAGCAGTAGTAGAATTGATAGCATTAGACGATGCTGAAATAAAATATTCAACTGTTCAAAACTGGTATCCAGGAAATGCAGAAGGTAAAGGGGGAGTTTTCAACTTCGTTACTAAAAGAGGTATATGTGAAAAAAACGCAAAAATCTCTTGGACACAAGTAGAAACAGGATCTGCTATTACCTGGAAATATCCAAGTTGTATACTAAAAGGCGATAATTCGGTTGGTGAATTTTATTCTATAGCAGTAACGAATAATTACCAACAAGCAGATACAGGTACCAAAATGATTCATTTGGGGAAAAACACTAAATCGACCATTATTTCAAAAGGAATTTCAGCCGGGAAATCACAAAATTCCTATAGAGGATTGGTTCAAATCAGCTCAAGAGCCGATAATGCACGTAATTTTTCACAATGCGACAGTCTGTTGATGGGCAACGAATGTGGAGCACACACCTTTCCGTATATTGAAGCTAAAAACAAAACTGCGATAATAGAGCATGAGGCAACAACAAGCAAAATAGGGGAAGACCAGATTTTCTATTGTAATCAACGAGGCATCGATACAGAAAAAGCAATTGCCTTGATTGTAAATGGTTTTAGCAAGGATGTGTTGAATAAGCTCCCAATGGAATTTGCTGTTGAAGCCCAAAAATTATTAGAAATAAGTTTAGAAGGATCAGTAGGATAAAATTATGAAGAAAGTATTTTTATTGGTTTTTATAACCGCTACATTCTTAAGTTGTAAAAATGACGAAAAGAAAGAAACCAATAGTGAAGAACCCGAAGTAACAATTGATGAAAGTCTTGTGACTGGAAGCTTTATGTATTATGCAGACTCTGCAGTATTCCATACGAAAAGCGAACTGTTTGGTGTTGTTGAGAATGAGAAGCTTCAAGATTTAATACTGCAATCAGAAACCCTTAAAGATGAAGCATCAGATGAAGTTGCAGTAACTTTGAAAGTGAAGAAATCCAAAAAGCCAGAAAACGAAGAGGGTTGGGAAAATAGAATTGAAATTCTTGAAATAATAAAAGTTTCAAAAGGAAATCCCGAAAACAATAATATTATAAAATTAGGAAAAGAAACAAATGCTGAAAATCAATAATTTACACGCAAGTGTTGAAGATAAAGCCATTTTAAGAGGCATTAATTTAGAAGTTAATCCAGGTGAGGTTCATGCCATTATGGGGCCAAATGGTTCTGGTAAGAGCACCTTGGCTGCTGTTATTGCAGGAAAAGAAGAGTACGAAGTCAATGAAGGTGAAATCCTTTTGTATGATCAAAATATTGACGAATTGTCGGCTGAAGAACGGGCTCACAAGGGAATCTTCATGTCATTCCAATATCCTGTGGAAATTCCAGGAGTTAGCGTCACCAACTTCATGAAAACAGCAATTAACGAAACCCGGAAGGCAAAAGGACTTCCAGATATGCCAGCTAATGAAATGTTGAAAATGATTCGCGAAAAATCAGAGATGCTGGAAATTGATAGAAAATTTTTATCCCGCTCCCTAAATGAAGGTTTTTCCGGAGGAGAGAAGAAACGTAACGAAATCTTCCAAATGGCAATGCTAGAACCGAAATTGGCAATTCTTGACGAAACAGATTCTGGTTTGGATATTGATGCACTTCGCATCGTCGCAAACGGTGTAAATAAATTAAAAAGCAAGGATAATGCAGTCATTGTTATAACGCATTACCAAAGACTTTTGGATCATATCGTCCCAGATTTTGTGCATGTTCTTTATGATGGTCGTATCGTAAAATCAGGTGGAAAAGAATTGGCACACGAACTGGAAGAAAAAGGTTACGACTGGATAAAAGAAGAAGTGAACGCATAAATTAAGTGACCAGTAAATAGTCTTCAGTCCTAAATGACTGTCGGTTATAAACTGTCAACTGAAGACTCAAAAAAATGGATATAAAAGAAAAACTCATATCGTCCTTCATGGCATTTGAAAATCTAGTGGATGTTGATTCACCTGTGCATGATGTAAGAAGCAAAGCGATTAAGACTTTTGAAGCACAAGGTTTTCCTTCCAAACGAGACGAGGAGTGGAAATATACGTCACTAAATAGTGTCTTGAAACATGATTATAGTGTGTTTCCAAAACATGAGAACGCCATCGAATATAACGATGTAAAAAAGTATTTTATTCATGATATTGACACTTATAAAATTGTTTTTATCGATGGAAAATATTCCTCTCATTTATCGCAGACTACACATGACGGAATAGATGTTTGCCTGATGTCATCTGCTTTGACGAAGCCAAAATATAAAATCCTGATTGATAATTATTTTAACAAAATAGCTACAAAGGATAGTTTTTCTTCACTCAATACGGCATTCTCTCAAGAAGGAGCATACATTCATATTCCAAAAAATAAATTAGCGCCCAAACCCATCCAAATTGTTCATTTTTCAACGGGAAGTGAAGAAGCATTGATGCTTCAGCCTCGTAACTTGATTGTAGTTGATGAAAATTCACATGTGCAGATTATAGAGCGTCACCAAAGTTTGACTGACAACCCAGTTTTGACGAATAGTGTTACAGAAATTTATGCCAATAAGCGAGCGATCGTTGATTATTATAAAATTCAGAATGACAATAAAAATGCTTCATTGATTGATAGTACATTTATCAATCAAAAGCAGGAAAGTGTAGCTTCAGTGCATACATTTTCGTTCGGAGGAAAACTGACACGTAACAACCTTAATTTTTATCAAAATGGTGAGCGAATTGACTCAACTTTAAAAGGCGTGACTATCATAGGGGACAAGCAACATGTGGATCATAATACCCTTGTCCATCATATAGAACCAAACTGCGAAAGTCATCAGGATTACAAAGGTATTTTTGGTGATAATGCAACAGGAGTTTTTAACGGAAAAGTTCTTGTTAATAAAGAAGCCCAGAAAACAAATGCCTTTCAGGCGAATAACAATATTTTATTAAGTGATAAAGCGAGCATCAATACCAAACCACAATTGGAGATTTTTGCAGATGACGTAAAATGTTCTCATGGATGCACAATCGGTCAATTAGACGAAAACGCTATGTTTTATATGCGTTCCCGTGGTATTCCAGAAAAAGAAGCAAAAGCTTTATTGATGTATGCTTTTAGTAATAATGTTTTGAGCTCCGTCAAAATCCCAGAAATCAAGCAACGAATCACTAAAATTATTGCGACGAAATTAGGAGTTAAAATTGGGTTTGATTTATGATGAAGATAAATGCTCCACTACAAACATTAAATGTAGAGAAGATAAGGAAAGACTTCCCAATACTTTTGCGCAAAGTCAATGGCAAACCTTTGGTTTATTTTGACAATGCTGCAACATCACAAACACCACAACAGGTCATTGATGTTATTGTTGACTATTACAGTAATTACAATGCAAATATTCATCGAGGCGTCCATACCTTAAGTCAGGAAGCTACCGATAAATATGAACATGCCAGAGATACGATACAAAGACATTTCAATGCTAAACATAAGCATGAAATAATCCTAACTTCGGGGACAACCCACGGTATTAATTTAGTGGCTAGCGGATTTTCCTCTTTCTTAAAAAAGGGTGATGAGGTTTTGGTTTCCGCATTGGAACACCACAGTAATATTGTGCCTTGGCAAATGTTATGCGAACGCAGCGGAGCAACTTTAAGAGTGATTCCAATGAATCAAGAAGGCGAATTGATACTATCAGAATATGACAAATTGCTTTCGGACAAAACAAAGTTGGTGTTTGTAAATCATATTTCTAATGCATTAGGAACCATCAATCCTATCGAAGAAATTATTAAAAAGGCACACAACGTAGGGGCAGCTGTTTTAGTAGACGGCGCACAGGCTTGCCCACATCTCAAGCCAGATGTGCAAGCATTGGATGTTGATTTTTATGTAACCTCCGCCCATAAAATGTGTGGACCAACAGGTGTTGGTATGCTATATGGCAAAGAAGAATGGCTCAAGAAATTACCGCCATATCAAGGTGGAGGAGAGATGATTGCGGAAGTAACCTTTGAGAAAACCACGTATGCAGATTTGCCACATAAATTTGAAGCCGGCACACCTAATATCTGTGGTGGCATTGCTTTTGGAGCAGCTGTTGATTATATGAATAACATAGGTTTTGATGCCATTGCAAAATATGAGCATGAACTTCTAGTATATGCAACACAAAAGTTATTGGATATACACGGTCTTAAAATTTATGGGACAGCCAAAAACAAAACTTCTGTTATTTCTTTTAATTTGGATGGTATTCATCCCTACGATATTGGAACGATACTAGACAAAATGGGTATCGCCGTCAGAACAGGGCATCATTGTGCCCAGCCGATTATGGATTTCTACCAAATCCCTGGAACTGTTAGAGCCTCTTTTGCTTTTTATAATACTAAAGAAGAAATTGACAAATTAGTGGATGGGGTCAAAAAAGCTCAACGAATGTTAACGTAATATATTAAAAATCAATTATATAATATAAGGCACCTTTATCGGGTGCTTTTTTTATGTCAAAATATAATTTTGCATTTCATCGAAAAACTGATAAAAAAGTTAAAGAAAAGTTAAAGAATAAGAAGATTTATTCTAAATTCAGCAAAATTTTTAACTAAAATATATAAGAATGAAAAAAGTAATTTTAGGAATGGCTGTCCTGGCCATGGTTTTTACATCTTGTAACAAAGATGAACAAGTTCCGAATCTAGAACAAACGAAGGTTGACATGAGTGATTTTTATGTTTATACCGACGCCGATCAGGATGAAGCCGCTAGAATGGCATCAAATACTGAATCTAAATCTTGTTATTCAATGGTCAATCTAAACAGATTGCTAAATGAAAATCCAGGTTTGTACAAAAAAATGTATGATATCGAATTTAAAACAAGAACCCAAACTAATGGTAAAGGCAAACCACCTTCTGACGGTGGTGGTGGAACAGATCCAGCGCCTCTTTACACAAGTGCTGTTTCTATTCCGGTAATTGTTAACATTATTGAAACAAGTGCTGGTAGAGTGACGCAGCAACAAATCGATTCTCAGATCTCTGTTTTAAACCAGGATTTCAACAATAACAATTCTAATGTCAACAATATTCCTACTGAATTTGCTGATAAGGTCGCAGATTGTGAAATATCATTTACGTTGTTCGAAGTGAATAGAAAAGTCAATATCAGAACCTCTTGGGGCACTAATGATGCCATGAAAGATGCTAGCCAAGGTGGTATTGATGCCACAGACCCTTCAACATATTTAAATATATGGGTTTGTGAGATTGGTGGTGGAATACTTGGATATGCACAATTTCCTGGTGGACCGATAGATACCGATGGCGTTGTGATTGGTTCGGATTACTTTGGTCTAACAAGCGGTGTATATGGAAAAGGTAGAACTGCCACACATGAAGTGGGTCACTGGTTAAACTTACGTCACATATGGGGTGATGGAAGATGCAGACAAGACGACTTTGTGGCTGACACACCTACTTCTGATGGTCCTAACTATGGGTGCCCATCTTATCCAACGGTAAATTGTCAATCGGCAGATATGACCATGAACTACATGGATTACGTGTATGACGATTGCATGTATATGTTCTCTAAAGGTCAAAATTCCAGAATGCGAGCTTTATTTGTTTCAGGAGGAGCAAGAGCTGCTTTAGCAGGAAATTAAACATCTCAAAACTTTATAAAAAAGGCGCCTATCATGGCGTCTTTTTTTGTAGCAAAACTTCTTCTGAAAAGTATATGAATCAAGGTGTTGTAAAATTGAATATGACAGCTATTTAGCAAAATTGTCTTTGGCGTCGTTTTTGTTGTTATATTTATAAAAAACCATACTCATGAAAGTATTATTCTGTTTACTAACTATTTTGATGCTCAATACAGAATGCGATCAAAACAAAACTTCAGAAGCTTCTAATACAAATCTAAACTCTGAAAATTCTATAATAATGCAGGACTATTCTAAAATCAGTTATGAAGCCTCTACGAGAGGATTTTATGAGAAAGTCTGGATAACCAAAGATTCTATAATAGTGACAGGAGATAGAAATCACGTAGCAAGTATGAGTTATCCAACACCAGAAAAAGATTGGAATGAATTGACTAAGCTCTTAAAAGATGTAGATGTTACGGAGATGCCGAATCTCGAAGCGCCTACATCCATGCGCGACCATGATGGGGCGGCATTTGCCACATTGGCAGTTTTTGAAGGCGATAATGAAACGAAATCCAATACTTTTGATCATGGTCACCCTCCAAAGGCCATTGAGCCAGTTGTTAATAAAGTGTTATCCATGAAGGAGAAGTACCAAAAAAACTAGATTAGTTGTACCTTTGTTGAAAATTTCGAAATGACCATTAAAGAGATACAAGAGGATATTGTTGACGAATTTTCAATGTTTGAAGATTGGGAAGAGCGATATCAATATATGATAGATTTAGGCAAAACCTTACCATTGATTGATGAACAGTATAAAACAAAAGACAATATCATCAAAGGCTGCCAAAGTAAAGTGTGGGTGCATGCAAAAATGAACGATGAGAAAGTAGTTTTTACGGCAGACAGCGACGCAATCATTACTAAAGGTATTATTGCTATTTTAATTAGAGTGTTTTCAAATCAAAGCCCTAAAGACATCATCGAAGCTGATACAACCTTTATTGATGACATCGGTTTGAAAGAGCACTTATCTCCCACTCGGGCAAATGGATTGGTGAGCATGATTAAACAACTAAAAATGTATGCGATCGCATACCAAACACAATTAAATTAATATGGAAACTAAGATAGACACCAACGCTTTAGGCGAAAAAATAGTAAAGGTTCTAAAAACCATATATGACCCAGAAATCCCTGTTGACATTTATGAATTAGGACTTATTTATGACGTGTTTGTTAATGAAGATTATGATGTTAAAATCTTAATGACATTAACCACGCCCAACTGTCCAGTTGCAGAAACCCTTCCGATGGAAGTTGAAGAAAAAGTGAGGTCATTAAACGAAGTCAAATCTGCAGAAGTCGAAATTACTTTTGATCCACCTTGGAGTCAAGATTTAATGAGTGAAGAAGCCAAGTTAGAACTTGGAATGCTCTAATTGATTAACATTTAATGCCAAGGACCACACCAAAATCTTTAAAAGATAAAGACAAAACCAATTTAAGAAAATCGTTTAGTGCTTTAATATTTATTCCACGATTCTTCAAAGAAATATGGAGAGCTAACAAAAAACTGTTTTTATTATCATCAGTTTGTAGGCTCATCGGAGCCCTTTTGCCTGTTGTCATACTTTGGATTGGTAAAATAATCATCGATGAAATTATTCTTCAATCCAAGCTTGAAGTTTCAGACCTTAGCAAGCTTTGGACCTTTGTAGGAATTGAATTCGGACTCATTATTCTTTCAGATTTAGTAAGCAGGGCAATTTCGCTTACTGATAGTTTGTTAGGAGATGCCTATTCGATAGAATCGTCGGTGACCATCATAAAGAAAACAAATCAAATAGACATTAGTCTTTTGGAAGATTCAGAATTTTATGATAAGCTCGAACGCGCTAGAATCCAGACAGCGGGACGTGTGGGTTTAATATCCAATGCCCTTGGTGAGGTCCAAAGTCTTATTTCCATTGCTACATTAATTGCTGGACTCATATATTTTGAACCGTATCTTATTATTTTATTGGTCTTAAGTATCATACCTTCCTTCATAAATGAAATTTGGTTTAGCCAGCAACAATATTCATTGGCTCGTGGATGGACAGCCGAACGGAGAGAGTTAGACTATCTTCGGTTTATCGGAGCCAATAATCAAACTGCAAAAGAAATAAAGCTCTTTGGCCTTACTGATTTCATTGTGGATAGATTTAAAGATCTTTCGAATGAATATTACGAATTGAATAAAAAACTGGCAATCAAACGTTCTGCGCTTGGATTTGTATTCAATGTTTTGGGTACCTTAAGTTACTATGGAGCTTATATTTTTATAATTTATCGTGTCATTTCGGGTGTGATTACACTTGGAGAATTAACCTTTTTATCAGGTGCCTTCAACCGATTAACTCGAAATCTTCAGGATTTCTTTTCGAAATTTACTCGTATCACAGAAAGTGCTCTATATCTAAAAGATTATTTTGAGTTTATCGATATTTCCATTGTGCCGAAATATTCAGAAGATATGCCTTTGCCAGAAAAAATACAGATCGGATTTGAATTTAAAGATGTACATTTTTCATATCCAGATTCTGAAAATGAGATTTTGAAAGGTGTTAGTTTCAAAATCAATGCTGGAGAAAAAATGGCTTTTGTAGGTCAGAATGGTGCAGGTAAAACAACACTTACCAAATTACTGCTTCGTTTTTATGAACCTACAAAAGGTGAAATATTATTGGACGGTATCAATATTAACCGTTTTAAAAGAGATGATTATCAAGAGGTTTTTGGCGTGATATTTCAAGATTTTTATCGCTATGAATTTACGGTTAGAGAAAACATTGCAATAGGAGATATTGACGAAATACAGAACGATACTAAAATTCAGAGAGCGGCGGAGTTGAGCTTGGCAAGTCAGGTAATTTCAGAATTGAAAAAAGGTTACGAACAACAATTGGGAAAACGATTTTATAAAGGGCAAGAGCTGTCGGGAGGCCAATGGCAAAAGGTCGCGCTAGCAAGAGCCTATATGAAAGATGCCGAAGTGATGATTTTGGACGAACCGACATCTGCATTGGACGCCAAAGCAGAAAGTGATGTCTTCGAGCGGTTTATTGGACTTACAAAAGACAAAACAAGTATCATTATTTCACATCGATTCAGCACTGTTAGGCAAGCTGACAGGATTCTGGTTTTAGACGAAGGCAGAATTCTAGAGATAGGTACCCATAAAGAACTGATGGATAAGAATTCGTTATATGCCGAACTATTTAGGCTTCAAGCAGAGGGGTATAAATAAAAAACTTAATTTTGCAATATGGAAGATGGAATTATAAATAGAGTAACGAATAGTAAATTGGTTGTTGTAAACCTCGAAGACTATTATCCAAAAGGAAATCGAACAGTATTGGATATCAAAGACTGGTTGTATGAAGAGTTAGTCCTGCGAGAAATTGATTTTCGAGACAAAGTAAAAAATCATGATTGGTCACAATACCAAAACGATTTTGTAGCACTCACCTGTACTTCAGATGCAATCGTTCCTGCTTGGGCATTTATGCTTCTGACCATGCAATTACAGCCCTATGCCAAAAAAGTAGTGGTTGGTAGTTTAGAACAATTGGAAACGTCCATCTATCAAGATGTTATCCAAGATTTGAATGTGTCAGAATTTGAAGATAAATCTTTGATCATCAAAGGCTGTACAAATATGCCGGTTCCAGCAAATGCTTATATTTTATTGTCACAAAAATTGAGACCTATTGCAAAATCCATTATGTATGGTGAAGCCTGTTCTTCCGTTCCACTCTACAAACGTAAATAATTTCAATACTATTTCTGTAAAACAACACTTAATTTTATATTTATAAATCGCATATTAATTTAAAAAAGCATTCTAAAATGATTAAAAAGTTACTATTAACTTTGTTGTTACTGCTGACATTCACATTAGGATATTCACAAACTAAAGAAGAGTTAGAGGCACAGAAAAAAGAAAAACAAGCTGAAGCCGATGCGGCGCAAAAGAAGGCAAATGCTTTACAAGCTCAAATAGATGCGCTCCCAGGTTGGAGAGTAGGTGCATTTGGGGTTATTGGAGGAAGTTTATCAAACTTCAATAATTGGTATTCACAAGGAGTGCCAAATAACTCTTCAGGGACTATTGGAATTACCTTTAACGGTTATGCTAATTTGATTCAAGATAAATTTTTCTGGAGAAACTCATTGAACACGAATCTTAATTGGGTAAAGTTAGACAATAAAGATACTGACACAGATGACGATGGTTTTAACCCAACAACAGATGTATTCAATGTGTCTTCTTTGTACGGTAGAAACATTTCCGAAAAGTGGGCAGCTTCTGCATTGATGGAATACAGAACTACATTACTTGATAATTTCAACGACCCTAGCTATTTAGATGTAGGTATTGGTTTTACATGGACACCTGCTAAAGATCTGATAGTTGTAATTCATCCACTCAATTACAATTTTGTATTTGCTGACAACGATGCCGTTTTTGAATCTTCTTTGGGAGCCAAAATTGTAGCTGATTACACAAGAAAAATAGGTGATATCAATTTTAAATCAAATCTGTCTTTGTTCCAAAGTTATAAAAGTTCAGACTTATCCAATTGGACATGGTCAAACTCGTTTAGCTATACCTTATGGAAAATGGTAGGAGTCGGTTTTGACTTCGGATTGAGAAGCAATAAGCAAGAAGCTTTGAGTTATGCACTAGGGCAATACGACCCTATGGCAATACCTGCAGAAACGGTTCCAGCATTTGATAATGTTGATAATGATTTGCAAACTTATTATACTTTAGGTTTAAGCTATAAGTTCTAAATCTTTGTGTTTATTCTTCTTCGCTCTCATAATCCGGATACAGAAAATGATTATAAGGAAAACGGGATACATGAATTTTTCGAACTTCATCATAGACTCGTTTTTTAAAAGCTTCTAGATTTTCCTTATTTAATGCAGAAATAAAAATGGCGTCATTACCTATTTTATTCATCCAAGTTTTTTTCCATTCTTCAAGAGTATAATTGGCTTTTGTCTTAATAGCAATCAAATCATCCTCGTCGATAGGTTCATGATTATATGCATCAATTTTGTTGAATACCATAATAGTCGATTTATCCCCACATCCTATTTCACTTAAAACCTTGTTTACTGAATCGATATGTTCTTCAAAATTTGAATGGGAAATGTCTACCACGTGAAGTAATAAATCGGCCTCACGCACTTCATCCAAGGTGCTTTTGAAAGAATCGACTAATTGAGTTGGTAGTTTTCTAATAAACCCAACAGTATCACTCACTAAAAAAGGAAGATTGCCTATCACTACTTTACGAACCGTCGTATCGAGTGTTGCGAAAAGCTTATTTTCAGCAAACACTTCACTTTTGCTAATAACGTTCATCAAAGTCGATTTTCCGACATTGGTATAACCGACTAATGCTACACGAACCATCTGACCTCTGTTACCACGCTGAACAGCCATTTGTTTGTCAATGGTTTTTATTTTGTCTTTTAATAACGCGATGCGATCACGAACGATTCGTCTATCGGTTTCTATTTCGGTTTCACCAGGCCCTCTCATTCCGATACCTCCTTTTTGACGTTCGAGATGCGTCCACATACCTTTTAACCTTGGAAGTAAATATTCAAATTGAGCTAACTCTACTTGAGTTCTAGCATAACTTGTTTGGGCGCGTTGTGCAAAAATGTCAAGGATGAGGTTCGTCCTATCCAAAACTTTACAGTTAAGTATCTTACTTATGTTTCGTTCTTGGGCTGCGGATAATTCGTCGTCGAAAATGGCCGTTCCAACTTCATTTTCTTCAATAAATCGGCGCACCTCTTCCATTTTACCGGTACCGATGAAAGTCTTCGGATTGGGCATTTCCATTTTTTGTGTAAACCTTTTTAATACTTCTCCACCGGCAGTGTAAGTCAAAAACTCCAGTTCATCCAAATACTCTTTGGATTTTTTTTCATCTTGTTGTTTAGTGACCACACCAATAAGTACGGCTTTTTCCAGCTCTATATCTTTCTTTTCTAACATATTCCTAAATAAAAAACAAAGTTACACAATTGAATGCACTCGATTCAGTATTTTTAAGACTTAAAAGAAAAATGTGACTTCGGAAAGAACAAAGCACACCATTGCTTTTTATAATACTGAAAACCTGTTCGATGTTTTTGTTGATGACAAAACCAATGACAATGATTTTTTGCCATTCTCGGCAAAGAATTGGACGAAACAACGATATGAAAATAAAATTTATAAATTAGGGTCTGTTATTTCTAAAATTGGTTTTGACGCTATCAACAAACCTCCAGTATTAATAGGTTTAGCTGAAGTTGAGAATGATACTGTGTTGAACGATTTGGTCCAAAGTGATGATTTGAAAATTTATAATTATGGTTTTGTCCACTTTAATTCTATGGATGAAAGAGGTATTGATGTTGCACTTTTGTATAATAAGGACGAATTTACTGTTGAGGACTCAAAAACGTTCCCTATTTATATTGAACAAGAATCAGGAGAAAGGGATTTCACACGTGATATTTTATTAGTGACTGGTTATCTAACTGGGAGTAAAGTGCAAATTTTGGTGAATCATTGGCCTTCCAGACATGAAGGGAAAGATGAAACCGATTATAAAAGGATCATTGCAGCAACACATCTAACTGAAATTATCACTGCTATTAGCAGTGATGATTTAAATCCACAAATTATAGTTTTGGGAGATTTTAACGATAACCCGAACAGTGCAAGTATCTTGAATCTTAAAAGGGACACGGGCTTGTTGAATACAATGGAATCTGTATGGACGTATAGTAGGGGCAGTGTAAACCATAATTTTTCCTGGATATTGTTTGACCAGATATTTTTAACTCAGAACTTTCTTGAAGTAGGGGTTGGCCCATTTAAGTTGTTGAAAGCCGATATTTTTGATAAAAAATTTTTAACTCAACACAACGGAAAATTTAAAGGTCAGCCTTACAGAACGTATGTTGGTAAAAAATACAAAGGAGGATTTAGTGACCATTTTCCCGTATTTATACAAATAGAAAAATATTAATCAAAATAAGGAAAAAACCCACGTTCTGTTCGTCGGTTAATATTGCAGTTTGTCTATTATAACAATGTTAATACTATGTTAACTAGCAATTTTTTTATCTTCGGTAAATTATACATCATCCAAAATGATGTTGATATTACAATAAACAAAAACTATATAGTTTACATTAAGGCTTAAGATATTTATAATCAATATTTTATAGATATCTAGCTTAAAATATTTTAATTAACCTAAAAAATTCAAATGAAAAAAGTTACTTTTTTAATTGTTTTACTGACACTTTTCTTTAGTTGGTATGGTGCTGCACAAAATAACTCTAAATCCTCTTCTGAGAGGGTTGAATTGGGAGACGTGAAGCGAGTGATTAAGTTGGATTCCGATATTCCACAAGGCATTTCGCCAAATGGGGATAATAAAAACGACACCTTTGATTTGAGTGATTTTAATGTTGCTCGTATTGAGATTTTCAATCGTTTAGGCAAGATGGTCTACTCTAAGAACAACTACACTAACGAGTGGTACGGACAAACCAATAAAGGGGAGGAGCTGCCAGTTGGAACTTATTTTTATACCATGGTGTATGAGGGCGGCACTAAAACAATGAGCTCTTGGGTTTACGTCAATAGATAAAGAACGAATCGATATACAACTAATCAATTAACATGAAAAAACTAATTATCATTTTAATATTGCTCATTGCTATAAAAACGCAAGGACAGCAAGACCCTCAATATACACAGTACATGTATAATATGAATGTGTTGAACCCAGCATATGCAGGTTCCAAAGAAAATCT
>JAGXIE010000128.1 GCA_024635765.1 Flavobacteriaceae bacterium
GAAAATGGAGATTCAGTAGTCTTGATTAAAGACTTAAAAGTAAAAGGCTCCAGTATGGTTGCAAAACAAGGGACTGCAGTTAGAAACATCCGATTGGACCACGAGAATTCTGAATATATTGAAGGAAAAGTCGACGGTCAACACATTGTCATCATTACTAAATATGTCAAAAGGACTTAAAACTCCGTCAAATCCAACCTAAAAAAGACCTTAAATTGCCTTGTAGGCGTTTTCTGTTAATTTAAACATCTGCATATCAGTTTTATAATTAAATTTTTGTATATTTAACATTCTCCACAAAAAAATTCGTTTGCTCTTAAAAAGAAGGCCCTAAATCTTTAAAATAGATTTTATTTAACCATTATACTAATTTTAAAGATGTATCATTATGAAAACAATTAATCGATTTTTCATGGTATTTGCTGTAATGCTTTTACTATGTACCACCTCAACTTTTGCACAAGACCAGGAACGCCCTGCGTATGTTGTAGTCACTAAAATGCACTGGAACATGGATAACAACGATTTTAAAATGGACGAATGGAAAGCCATGGAGAAAGAAATTGCGGACAAAGTAACTAGGAAGAATGAGCATATTATAAGTTCGGGATATTACATGCATAATATGACACCGGACAATACAGAATTACTGTATGTTACAACCTATCCTAGCTGGGACGCCATCGATAAAGCTGCGGCAAGAAATCAAGAGCTTTCAGAAGCAGCATGGCCAGACAAGGCAAAACGAGAAGATTTTTATAAAAAAAGAGCTGCCAATTATTCCGATATGCATTCTGATGAAATCTATGCAACCATGCCTGGAGGTAAAGATTTTAAAAGTCCACCAACAAAAGATATGGTGGTATATTTAAAAGTGAGTAATTTCGCCTATCCAAAAGACGGAACTCAAAAAGAATTTGATGAATTGAATGAAAAGTATGTAAAAAATGTATTGCATAAAAACGATTTTATTAAAGCGTATTACCCGAATGTTCACGCATACGGTTCAGATAGAACACAGTTTTTAGAAGCATATTACCTAGATTCTTTTTCAGATATTGACAAAATGTTTGATAAAAACACAGAGCTATTTAATGGTCATTGGAAAGATGAAACAGCTCGGAAATCCTATAACGAAAAAATGGGTAAATATTTCACAGGGAAACATGGAGATTATATTTACACGTATGTCTCTGGCATATAAAAATTACTAATCCAACCAACCATGATAGGAAGGCTTGCAATATTTTGTAAGCCTTTCTCATTTAAAAAATGTCAAAAAGATGTATTTTTAAGGAATAAACAGACATCTATGAGCATTCAATGGAAAGGCGTCATGCCAGCGGTCACCACAAAGTTAACAGATAATGATGAGCTCGATTTAAAAACCTTCGAGTTAAATATCAATGCTCAATTGAGTGCAGGCGTTCATGGCATCGTACTTGGCGGAACATTGGGTGAAGCCAGCACCTTGCTAGATGAAGAAAAACGGACATTAACGACCATTACTGTTGATATCGTTAAAGGCAAAGTTCCTGTACTTATCAATATTGCAGAACAATCCACAAAAGGAGCGATACTAGCTGCCCAGAAAGCCGAAGAAGATGGCGCCAAAGGTTTGATGATGTTGCCGCCAATGCGCTATAAATCTGGAAATCGAGAAACTGTCGAGTATTTTAAGGCTGTTGCCAATAATACCTCGCTGCCAATTATGGTATATAACAATCCGGTCGATTATAAAGTTGAGGTCACTTTAGATATGTTCGAAGACTTGCTGAAGTGTGACAATATTGAAGCCGTCAAGGAATCCACGAGAGATATATCGAATGTGACCCGAATTAAAAACCGTTTTGGAAATCGACTCAAAATCATGACAGGTGTAGATACCATAGCCTTGGAAAGTTTGCTCATGGGAGCGGATGGCTGGATCGCTGGCTTGGTTTGTGCGTTTCCCGCAGAAACTGTTGCGATATATGAATTACAAAAAGTTGGACGGATTAAAGAAGCGATTGAGATTTATCGCTGGTTTTTGCCTTTATTGGAGTTGGATATAAACCCCAAATTGGTGCAGAATATCAAATTGGCAGAAGTATACACAAAGTTAGGAACTGAATACGTACGAGCACCTAGATTGCCACTGCATGGAAAAGAGCGTGAAAATGTCATCAAAATCATTGAAGACAGTTTAAGAACTAGACCAAAACTTCCAGATTATAAAAATTTTTAAAAACGGCAATAGATTCACATACGGTAAAAAATATTTTGGCATTCATATTGAAAAAATCAAGGAAAGATAAAATGATTACAGGAAAAAACCACATAGGAAACAAACAATCAGCTAAAGGCAATACCACTTATAAAACTTTCAATCCACAGTTGAATCTTGAAAACGAGGCTGTTTTTACTGAAGCGACGACAGAAGAAATACATGAAGCAGTCGATTTAGCGTCCGAGGCGTTTAAAACATTTAGAACCATTTCTGGAGAAAAAAAGGCGGCTTTTTTAAATGCCATTGCGGATGAAATTTTAGCATTGAATGATGAACTGATACAAATGTATTGTTCCGAGTCGGGATTGCCAGAAGGACGAGCAAAAGGAGAAAGAGGCAGAACTATTGGGCAATTACGAATGTTCGCCAATCTAGTATCTGATGGTTCTTGGTTGGAAGCAACTATCGATACAGCCGAGCCAGAACGAGAGCCAATGCCGAAATCAGATATACGTAAACTTTTAGTGCCTCTAGGTCCAGTGGTGGTTTTTGGAGCAAGTAATTTCCCGTTAGCGTATTCAACCGCTGGAGGCGATACCGCGGCAGCATTGGCGGCAGGATGTCCAGTAATCGTCAAATCGCATCCAATGCATTCCGGAACTGGCGAATTGGTCGCTTCTGCGATTATTAAGGCAGCAAAAAAAACCGGAATGCCTAACGGCGTATTCTCAAATTTGAATAGTAGCGGCGTTGAAGTGGGCGAACAGTTGGTCAAACATTCAGCCGTAAAAGCTGTTGGTTTTACAGGAAGTATCAAAGGTGGTCGAGCTTTGTATAATATGGCGGCACAACGGGAAGAGCCAATCCCAGTATTTGCCGAAATGGGAAGTGTCAATCCAGTCATAATCCTTCCAAAAGCTTTAAAAAACAGGAACGCATCCTTGGCGAAAACTTATGCCAGTTCGATAACTTTAGGAACGGGACAATTCTGTACGAATCCTGGTCTGATATTAGGAATAGATAGTAGACATCTTGTAAGCTTCATTCGAAATTTATCTGAAGAAATTTTGAAAATAGAACCGTCGTGTATGTTGCATCCAAACATCAATGAAGCTTATGAGAATAACAAACAAAAGGCGTTTGCACAATCAAATTTGAATGTGTCAGGGAGTTTTGTTAATAAAGTAAAACCAAATTATGCCAAACAAACGGTCACAACGGTTGATGGGAGTTCATTTTTGGAAAATTCAGCCTTGCATCAAGAAGTTTTTGGGCCGTATTCTATTGTGGTTCGTTGTAAGGATGCCGAAGAATTAGAACAAATCATTTCAAAATTGGAAGGTCAATTAACAGGAACTATCATTGCAGATGATACTGAAGCCTCCCAATATCCCGAGGTCATTTCGGCATTGCAGAACAGAGTCGGTAGAATTATTTACAACGGAGTCCCAACGGGAGTTGAAGTTTGTGCGTCCATGACCCATGGAGGTCCATATCCTGCGTCCACAGACAGCCGATTTACTGCAGTAGGTATTCATTCCATCAAACGTTGGGTGCGTCCGTTCAGTTATCAAGATTGGCCCAATGAATTGCTTCCGGCTGAACTTAAAAATGAAAACCCACTCGGGATTTCGCGTTTGGTCAATAATAAACAAACTACAGATACCTTATGAACCTTATAAAAATCGCGCCACTACTATTATTGGTTTTCATCATTGGTTGTAAAAACCGAGAAGAATTAAAAAAGCCAAAGTCGTTACAAGAAATCATTCAAGAGTATCAAGACCATGAAGGGTATGACAGTGAGACCTATCCTTTGGGGTTGTTTACAAAAGAGTATTATAAATCTGAAGCTGAATTTGCTCAAAGGACCTTAAATGAATTATCAAAAATTGATACCTCCGATTTGAGCGAAACCGACCAGATTTCTGCCGAACTTTTGGCCTTTGTTTTACAAGATAAAATTGACTTTTATGAATTTGAACAGTATTTGAATCCGCTATTATCAGATTATGGTTTTCATAGCAGTCTCACTTACGAAGTGCGGCCATTGTCCAACTATAAACAAACCAAAGAGTATCTCGCAAAATTGAATGCATTACCAGAATTTGTGAATCAACATCTTGAAAATTTGCGAGAAGGGTTAGAGAAAGGTGTCTCACAACCTTTAGTCATTTTTAACGGATACGAATCGACCTATGAGGACCATATTGTCGATACTTATGAAGATAGTTTTTACTATTCACCTTTTAAAAATCTGCCTTCAGATTTAAGTGAAAGGCAAAAAGATTCGGTATTATCAGCTGCTAAAAATGCTATAGAAACCAATGTGACACCTCAATTCGAACGTATCAAGTCCTTTTTTGAAACCGAATATTTTCCTAAGACACGCACAAGTTTAGGTGTTACTGAAACCCCAAAGGGCAACGATTTTTATCAAAATAGAATCAATTTCTACACCACCAGTACACAATACACTGCGGACGATATTCATCAAATTGGCTTAACAGAAGTTACTCGTATCAAGGCCGAAATGGAACAAATTATCAAAGAGTTGAAATTCAAAGGGAACTTTGCGGATTTCTTTCGTTTCTTAAGGACCGACAAACAATTTTATGCTGAAACTCCAGAGCAATTATTGAGGATTGCCCGCGACATGGCTAAACGTGCTGATGCACAATTGCCGCGATTCTTCAAGACTTTACCACGTAAGCCCTATGGCGTGGCGCCAGTGCCAGATGCGATTGCACCCAAATATACGGGAGGTCGTTACATCGGTACGACCAAAGAGAGCACCGAGCCAGGCTATTATTGGGTGAATACCTATGATTTGCCTAGTAGAACCTTGTACACATTACCATCTTTGACCGTTCATGAAGCAGTTCCAGGGCATCATTTACAAGGAAGTTTGAATAATGAGTTGGGTGATAGTATTCCGCAGTTTAGGAAAGACTTATACTTGTCAGCTTATGGCGAAGGCTGGGGACTGTACTCTGAATTTTTGGCGGATGAAATGGGCATGTACACAACACCTTATGAGCAATTCGGAAAATTGACCTACGAAATGTGGCGTGCCTGCCGATTGGTCGTTGATACAGGAATCCATGCCAAAGGCTGGACGAGAGAACAAGTTGTGGACTATATGTCATCGAATACGGCATTATCATTACACGAAATCAATACAGAAACCGACCGTTATATTTCATGGCCAGGACAAGCCTTGTCTTATAAAATTGGCGAATTAAAAATTAGGGAATTACGAAAAAAAGCTGAAAAAGAGTTAGGTTCTAAATTTGATATTCGGGAATTTCACGAAATCATTTTAGAACAAGGTACAGTGACGTTGTCTATTATTGAAGAACGAGTGAATAATTATATAGAGAAAGCTAAACAATAACCGTAAACAATCCCGTCCTTGAGGGGAGCTAGGGAGGTGACTCACATGAATTATGAAAGCGCAAATTAAAAATAACATTGAAATTCAGTCAATAATTAAATTCAGTTCCCTCCTCGAGGAGGGTTAGGGAGGTGTCCAACATGCCAAATAAAATAATCCCATACCGATCAGATTTAAGAGAAGGCTCCAGAATTTTGCGCAATAACGCTACGCAAACGGAATTATTATTATGGAAAAAAATCAAGAATAGAGCTTACAACATTCAATTTCATAGGCAAGTACCTATGTTAGATTATATTGTCGATTTTTATTGTCACGAAATTGGATTAGCGATTGAAATAGATGGAAATAGTCACGACCATAAATTCTTTTATGACGCGAAAAGACAAGGCAGAATGGAAAAAGAAGGTGTGAGGTTTATTCGGTTTTCAGATAAAGAGATTAGGCAAGATATGGCGAATGTTTTGCTAACGTTAGAAAATGTAATAGAGGAATTAATGACATGAACAACACCCACCTAAATCCTCCCTCAAGGGAGGACTTTTGATTCTGTTAATAAACCTGGTTCAGTTATAGTTTTAAATTTTAGGATTATCAAATACGTAATAAGCTCACAATTAATAAACAGACTTCAAAAAATGTCACAATCAGTCCCATCCTTGAGGAGGGCTAGGGAGGTGTAAAAAACATTTTATGAAACACACATTCATCTGCATCGACGCTCATACCTGCGGAAATCCAGTTCGGGTCATCAAAGCAGGTGGTCCAGAACTTATTGGGAATTCCATGAGCGAAAAGCGTCAGCATTTTATAAAAGAATATGACTGGATTCGTAAAGGCTTGATGTTCGAACCTCGGGGACACGATATGATGAGTGGTTCTATACTGTATCCACCTCATAATCCTGAAAATGATTTTGCCATACTCTTTTTAGAAACTTCTGGTTGTTTGCCAATGTGTGGACATGGAACGATTGGGACTATTACAATTGTGATAGAAGAAGGTTTAGTTATTCCGAAAATCCCTGGGAAAATCAGAATGGAAGCACCTGCTGGTTTGGTGGAAATCGAGTATCAGCAAACTGGAAATAAAGTGGATTGGGTAAAGCTGACCAATGTCAAAAGTTATCTGGCGGCCGAAAGTCTATCAGTGGAATGTCCAGAATTGGGAGCACTAACTTTCGATGTCGCTTATGGTGGCAACTATTATGCGATTGTGGATGAACAAAAGAATTTTCTAGGCGTTCAGGATTTTTCAGCTTCTAAAATCATTCAATTATCACAGGTTGTACGACAACGCATCAATGAAAAATATCCAAATCAATTCATTCATCCGGAGAACGAAACAATCAGGGATGTAACACATATACTTTGGACAGGAACACCCATTGACCCAACATCATCAGGAAGAAATGCAGTGTTTTACGGCGACAAAGCAATCGATAGAAGCCCTTGCGGAACAGGGACTTCAGCTCGATTGGCACAGCTGTATGCAAAAGGAAAATTAAAAGTTGGCGAGGATTTCATCCATGAAAGTTTTATTGGAAGTAAATTTATTGGTCGTGTTGAAAAAGAAAAGACTTTAGATGGTAAATTAGCAATCATTCCAAGTATCACGGGTTGGGCAAAGATTTACGGACACAATACGATAACCATAGACTCTGAAGACGACCCTTATGCGTTTGGATTTCAGGTTATTTGATATAGAAATCACAATTATAAAGTTCTGTCACATCGAGCGTAGTTGAGATGCGGTTCTCGACTGTGCTCGAACTGACAGACAAAAGGTAAAATGAGTAAAAAAGTAATCATCATAGGAGGAGGCATCATAGGATTATGTTCTGCCTATTACCTTCAAAAGGAAGGTCATGAAATCACAATTATCGACCAATCAAACATGGATGCTGGAGCTTCCTATGTCAACGCGGGTTATTTGTCACCTAGTCACATTATACCTTTGTCTGCGCCAGGTGTTATGAAAAAAGGTCTTAAATGGATGTTTAATCCTGCAAGTCCTCTATACATCAAGCCACGTTTGGATGCCGACTTTTTAAAATGGTCCTATGCTTTTAATAAATCCTGCAATCCCAATCACGTCAAAAAAGCGATTCCAGCTATTAAGGATATCACATTATTGAGTCAAGAGCTATATGATGACATCAAACGCGATGAGAAATTTATGTTTCATTACGTAAAGAAGGGTTTGTTGATGTTGTGTCAAACCGAAAAAATGTTGGAAGAGGAAGTGAAAACTGCACATTTAGCAGAAAATGAAGGAATAGATGCGAAAGAAATAACTTTGGCTGAATTACAGCTTTTGGAGCCAAATGTGCAATTAAATGTCAAAGGTGCCACATATTATAAAGGAGATTCGCATACAACACCTCAAGAATTTATGTCGGAGATGAAAGCGCATCTAAAAGCGGTTGGTGTCCAATTTTTTCCAAATGAAAGAGTTGAAGACCTAGACGTTAAAAACGGAAAAGTCTACTCCATAAAAACGAATAATCAAACTTTAAAAGCAGATGAATTTGTATTAGCAGCCGGTTCTTGGAGCCATTTGTTGAGTAAAAAACTAGGTATCAAATTATTATTACAAGCAGGCAAAGGTTATAGAATCAATACCACTCATCCCACAGGCATTCAGATTCCTGCCATATTATGTGAAGCAAAAGCTGCAGTGACACCCATGAATGGGTTTACGCGTTTTGCTGGAACCATGGAAATTGCAGGAATTAATCATGTCATCAATAAAGTACGAGTCGATGCGATTGCAAACGCAGTAACACGTTATTATCCCAGCATAAAACTAACCGAACACGAAAAAGCTGATGCTGCCTGCGGCTTACGACCCGTAACACCAGATGGATTGCCGTACATAGGTAAATCTTCCAAATGTTCAAATCTTACGATTGCGGCTGGTCACGCCATGATGGGTTGGAGTATGGGTCCAGGGACTGGAAAATTGGTTTCTGAGATTATCAGTGACAAAAAACCTTCAATACAAGTACAAATGTTCAATCCAGACCGGAAATTTTAAATTCTAACCTCCTGTTTGTCGGCTAATATTACAAAGAGTAATTAATTGAACCTATCAATTGACCTTTCATCGAATTTTTTTCACTCTCTAAAATAATTTATGGATATTTCATTCATAATTCCCTGATTAATAGCGCCAAATCTATTGTTTAATTTTTTTAATTAGGTTATTATGAATATAGAAATTACAAGCTACAACAATCAATTCAAGATCAAAGGTGTACTTAACCGACAAAACGTTAATGTATTTACCAATGAATTTAAAAACATCTTCGAAAGATTTAATTCACTTATTTTAAGTATCGAAGGCTTAACTAGCATTGACCGTTATGGGGTAAATGCATTAGCTCAATTACACAATGAATCTATTGCTCAACAAAAGAGCCTTTCCATTATTGGGATGGGCTGTGACGATTTATACGAGCATTTTAAATCGGAAGAAGCGGCCTAATTTATAGTGCGTTCTTTTGATGCTTAAAAAAAGCATCTGCTTGTAGCTGCATCAATTCTCTTGCTTTTTTACGTTTATAAGTGTACAATTCGTCTTCGTCGGCAATGTCGTTGTATATTTTGTTATTGATAGCCATATCGGTTTTCAATAGCACATTGCGTTCGTTTACTTTTTGCTCTACCCAAGTTTTGACAGCCGTTTCTTCGTCTTCCAATTTAAAGTCATATTGACCTTTTGGGGATAGTAATTTGGCAAAAATCGGAGAGGTCTCAATTGCCAAAAACAATAAGAAGATAAAAAAGGAGGGTAGCCAAGGCAATTCGCCTAAAGCATTGACACGGGCCATCAACCCGTCAAACCCATCAATAATAGGTTGGGTTGTCGTAACTTGAGTATCATAATCTGTTTTTAGTTGTATGATTTGTGATTCAATTCCTGCAATTTTAGTTTTATTATCAGTTTTTAATTGTTGCAGTTCTGCCAAAGCTGCATCATGCTTTTCTCGTTTTTCTGCATAAACAGGACCTTTTCCTAATAATTTGGTGCCAGCCGTGCCTTCGGCTTCATTTATATAAACATCATACAACGCATTTACTTCAGCTTCTTTTGCTTCAACTTGAGATAGTGAATATTTAATATCGCTTTCTAATCCTTCAATTGTAGGTGTAAATTGTTGTGCAATTTGATCTTTATTTTCTAGGGTCAGTTCATTTTTCTGTTCCAACAACACTTGATTGATTTCCTTTTCAAAAATTTTCAGTTCCAAAGGTTTGGAAATTGCCACTGCAATAATCACAGCCAGAATAATTCTTGGCGACGCCTGAATCATCTCGTCTATAAAACTGCCACGTTTTTTGATGGTAGACACAATAAATCGATCAAGATTAAATATTAATAAACCCCAAATCAGTCCGAAGCCAACTGCAGTATAGTAATTGTCAAAAACAGTGTAAAGGGCATAACTCGCGGCAAAAAATGCCATGACAGCAGTAAAGAATACAGTAGCGCCAATACCTGCATATTTGTTTTGTTCGCCATTGGAACAGTTGTCGAGAATATCACTGTCTGAACCAGAACAGATGATGAAGAATTTTTTTAACATAACGTGATTCGATTTTTGGTTGATGACTATTAGAACGTTAAGTTAGTCAATTTGTTACATCGATGTGAATAAAAAAAGACCTATTGGTAATTATGGTAACAAGTTTTGTAGAACTGAAATTTAATTTTTATTTAATCTGAAAGAATACTTGAGTATGAATAGCGTTAAATTTATAATGAGAAATAGTTAAATTGCATTTCCGGCTCTTTCGTCTCTCGTTAATTGCATCGTTCTATAAATATTGAACAAAAAGTTTAATTTTCAACTAGCTGTGTTTTTTCTTTTAATAGGTCTATATTGGATACATCCGGTAGATTGGTCTTGATTAAAACCATCAACAATAAGTTGAAGATGATTGATCTCAAAACCTTAACAAATGGACTACATTTATTGAATGTAAAGTATGCCGAAAAATTAAAAACTTATAAGATTGTGAAAGAATAATACATTCTTTAAAAAACTACCAACTTATTTAGAAAGCTCCGTAAAATAATGATAAAATAACGGAATCGTTTCAATCCCTTTTAGATAGTTCCAAATACCAAAATGTTCGTTAGGTGAATGGATGGCATCGCTATCGAGACCAAATCCCATTAAGATTGTTTTACTTTTAAGTTCTTGCTCAAACAATGCTACAATTGGAATACTACCACCACTGCGTTGTGGGATTGGTTCTTTTCCAAAGGAGTCTCGATAAGCTTTTGAAGCCGCTTGGTAGCCAATATTATCAATAGGTGTCACATAGCCTTGTCCGCCGTGATGAGGTTTTACATTTACGGTTACACCTTTCGGAGCGATACTTTCAAAATGTTTTTTGAACAGTTGGGTAATTTCTTCCCAATCTTGATTTGGAACCAGTCGCATGGAGATTTTTGCATAAGCTTTACTGGCGATGACAGTTTTGGCGCCTTCACCAGTATAACCACCCCAAATACCATTCACATCTAATGTGGGTCTGATGGAATTTCGCTCGTTAGTTGTATATCCTTTTTCGCCATATACATCCTCAATGTCCAATGCTTTTTTATAATTTTCCAAGGAAAAAGGTGCTTTGGCCATTTGCGCACGCTCTTCATCAGATAAGTTTTCAACATTATCGTAAAACCCTGGAATAGTGATGTGATTATTTGCATCGTGAAGTGATGCAATCATTTTGGCCAAGATATTGATCGGATTTGCAACAGCACCTCCATACAAACCAGAATGTAAATCTCTGTTCGGCCCTGTTACCTCGACTTCTACATAACTTATACCGCGTAAACCTGTTGTAATGGATGGGGTGTCTTTAGAGATCATTCCGGTATCCGAAATCAAAATGACATCATTTTTTAACTTTTCCTGATGTGTTTTTACAAATTTGGATAGATTCACACTACCTACTTCTTCTTCGCCTTCAATCATAAACTTGACGTTGCATGGTAATTGGTTGGTTGCAGTCATAAACTCCATGGCCTTAACATGCATATACATCTGACCTTTGTCATCACAGGCTCCGCGCGCAAAAATGGCACCCTCGGGATGCAATTCCGTGTTTTTTATGACAGGTTCAAAAGGAGGCGAAGTCCAAAGATTAACAGGATCTGCTGGCTGAACATCATAATGGCCATAAACCAAAATGGTCGGTAAGTTTTTGTCAATTATCTTTTCACCATATACTATTGGAAATCCTTCCGTTTTGCAGATTTCGACATGGTCACATCCCGCTTTTTCTAAACTGGCCTTGATCACATCGGCTGTTTTCAAGACCTCTTTTTGGTATGCAGAATCTGCACTCACCGATGGGATTTTTAGCAGTTCTATAAGCTCGTTGATGAATCTATCTTTATGTTGATTGACGTAAGATTGTATGTTTTTCATTACTATGTTTTAAGTCATTTCCTCAAAAGAGGGAATCTAAATTTTTGAATTGTCCAAAAGTACAAAAACGAAAATAATTTTTTCCGTTTTAAGCTATTTGAATATTCAAAGGAATGTTTATATTTGCATCCCGTTATCCCGATAGCTATCGGAACGGACCTAATGCGGGCGTGGTGGAATTGGTAGACACGCCAGACTTAGGATCTGGTGCCGCGAGGTGTGGGAGTTCGAGTCTCCCCGCCCGTACTGAAATGAAAGCTTCTCTTTATGAGGAGCTTTTTTTGTTCGGGTACATCGTCGACACAACATTTTGTTTATTTTCCTTATCTCATTTCAAAAGTATTGTATCTACTGTAAAAAACATTCCTCTAGATCAATATGTAAGTTGCAACACGAATACTGCTATTTTAACTGAAGGTCACTGCATCAAATCCATAGAGCTTTTCAAGTTCAAATTAATAATTATTCACAACGAAAATAGATTCTAAAAGAGTGAAATTTATTGATAAGAATTTATAACCATTTTTATTTTGTTTTAAAATAATCATCTAATTTTTTTGTAGTTTTAAAAATTTATCTAATATTTACCGTATTAAACAAAGAATAATGAACATAGTTAAATTATTAATGTGTTGCATGATGTCAAAATTATTGGCAGAGTTGCGCATATTATAATTTTAACAAATAAAATATAACATGAAGCCTCTGTGAAAACAGAGGCTTTTTTTTATAAAAATTTTAAAAATGAATAGTTCCATAACAAATACAAATACGATGATGATGTGTTGCATGCCTCCAATAATATGGGACACTATTTTGTATTCGTTTATGTGCTGAATTTAATCGAACAAAGTATAAAAAGTCCCTTGAAATTCAAGGGACTTTTTTTTTAACCAAAAATTTTATTAAAAATGGATTTGAAATCATTAGAAGACCTTATTAGCGAGAAAAATTTTAAAGATAGCATTGAAAAAATTTCGAAAAGTGTCAATGGAAAGATTGTTTTTTCCACAAGTTTTGGACAAGAAGATCAAGTTATTTATCATCAGATTTTTGCATCCAACATTGAAAATATTGAAGTATTTACATTAGATACAGGAAGATTATTCCCTGAAACTTATAAAGTTTGGGATCATACAGAATTGAAATATGGACGAAAAATAAAAGCATATTATCCACACGTTGATGAACTCGAAACGTTTATTAATGGTAATGGGATCAATTCATTCTATGCTTCAATTGAACTCCGCAAAGCATGCTGTTCTATTCGCAAAGTAAATCCATTGAAAAGAGCATTGAAAGGTGCTACGCTATGGATTACGGGCTTAAGGGCAGAGCAATCGGAAAATAGAAATCAAGTGAACGCTATTGAATGGGATGAAAAATTCAAGGTTTTTAAATACAACCCTTTAATACATTGGAGTAGTGCTGATGTTCATAATTATATTAAAGAATATGATGTACCCTATAATGAACTTCATGATCAAGGCTATGTTAGTATTGGTTGTGCACCTTGTACAAGACCAATTGAGCTAGGTGAAAATTTTCGTTCGGGACGATGGTGGTGGGAAGATAGCTCCAAAAAAGAATGTGGACTACATAAATAAATAACTAGATAAATAAAATCATGAGTAAAAGTACAAACTATCTCGATCAATTGGAAAACGAAGCCATTTATATACTTCGCGAAACGGCTGCGCAATTTGAAAAGCCTGCATTACTGTTTTCAGGAGGAAAAGATTCAATTGTGTTGGTTCATCTAGCATTAAAGGCATTCAGTCCTGGAAAGCTTCCATTTCCATTGGTCCATATAGATACTGGACATAATTTTTTAGAGACTATAAAATTTAGGGACTATTTGGTCAATCAAATTGGAGAACGATTAATCATTGGAAACGTTAATGATAGTATTAAAAAATATAATTTAAAGGAAAGTCCCGGAAGATTTCCTTCTCGAAATGCCTTACAAACCTATTGTCTTTTGGACATCATACATGAACATGAGTTTGATGCCTGTATAGGTGGAGCCAGAAGAGATGAAGAAAAAGCACGTGCTAAAGAACGGATTTTTTCAGTAAGAGATGATTTTGGACAGTGGGACCCAAAATTACAGCGACCAGAGTTATGGAACATCTTAAACGGTAAAGTTCAAAAGGGTAATAATGTCCGAGTGTTTCCTATAAGTAACTGGACAGAATTGGATGTTTGGAATTATATACAAAAGAACAATATAGAGTTACCAAGCCTTTATTTTTCGCATGACCGAGAATGCATAGTGCACCAAGATAAATTAGTGGCGACTTCCGATTTTATTGTTCCATTGCCCAATGATAAAGTAATCATTGAAAAGGTCCGTTATCGAACTTTGGGTGACATGACCTGCACGGCGGCCGTTCCTTCAAAGGCATCTTCTATTCAAGAAGTGATTAATGATATTTTAAAGAATAGAATTAGTGAACGCGGAGAAACAAGACTTGATGATAAAATATCAGAAGCTGCAATGGAAGATCGCAAAAGACAAGGCTATTTCTAAATCAAGATTACTAATTAAAAATTAAAGAAATGAAAACATTAAGATTTATAACAGCAGGCAATGTTGATGATGGTAAAAGCACACTTATCGGGAGATTATTATACGATTCTGATAGTATTCATACCGATCAATTAGGGATTTTAAATACACTTAAAAAACGTGAAGATTTGGATATTGACTTGTCACTTATTACAGATGGGTTGCGGGCTGAAAGAGAACAGGGTATCACAATTGATGTAGCATATAAATATTTTTCGACAAAAAAGAGAAAATTTATTATCGCAGATGCACCTGGACATGAACAATACACGAGAAATATGATAACAGGAGCTTCTAATTCTGATGTAATCATATTATTGGTCGATGCCAGAAAAGGAATTACGACCCAAACCAAGAGACATGCAAGTATTGGTTCTTTAATGGGTATCAAAAAGGCAATACTGGCCATAAACAAAATTGATTTAGTTGCGTATTCTGAAGAGGTGTTTTATACTATAAAAATGCAGTTTGAGTCTATAAAAAAGAGCTTGGATTTTGATGAAATTATGTATGTCCCGTTGAGTGCATTAAATGGAGATAATATTGTTTCGAAATCAGGAAAAACAAGTTGGTATAATGGAGCGCCACTTTTAGAAATTCTTGAAAACCTTCAAATAACCGAATTCATCAATAAAGAATCAAGATTTCAAGTGCAATGGGTTATTAGACCAAAAGATACTGATTATCATGATTATAGGGGTTTTGCAGGAACTATTTTAAGTGGAAGTTATGCAGTTGGTGACAAGGTTAAAATACTACCGGGACATTTCGAAACCATCATTACAAAAATAGAAAAGAATCAGCAATCTATTGATCTCTCTATTGCAGGAGATAACGTAGTACTTCATTTTAATGATAGCATTGATATAGGTAGGGGAGATACCATTGTGAAAATAGATGACTTACCCTATTCCTCAAATCAAATCAATACCTGGGTTTCATGGCTAGACCATGAACCTTTACAATTGGGTAAAGTCTACAATTTACAGCATCGCTTTAAAAATGTAAGGGTCAAAGTTGAAAAGATAAATCGTAAATGGAACTTTAATGATTGGGAATTTTCAAAAGCCCATAAAATAGGGTTAAATGATATTGCACAGATTTCTATTAGAACCAATCAGCCATTATTTTTTGATGCTTTTAAAAAGAACTCCAAAACAGGAAACGCAATTCTGATAGATGAAACAAATTTCAATACGGTTGGCGCCTTGATGTTTTTAGAAAATTAAACAATACGTTATAAAATGATTTAAAATGGAAGATGTAAAAAGAATATATCAAGCAAATTATCTAGACAAATCGATTTTTTTAAATACTGACAAGGTTAAATATTTTGTAAAGGAATTTGTTTCGTGGCTTTTCTGTATAAATGAAGAATTTGTCGATTTTAATTTTTTTAAAAGTAAAGAAGATGAATTGAAGCAGGTTTTAAGATCACTGTTGAAAGTGGAGAACCATAGCAACATTGATGAAACCGTCGAAGAGTTTTTTAAAAACTTATTTAGAATCCATCAACTGCTGTTAGGGGATTTAAAAGCAATTTTAGAATTCGATCCTGCGGCAAAATCAAAAAACGAGGTCATATTGGCATATCCAGGTTTTTTTGCAATTGTTGTTTATAGATTGGCACATGAATTATCTAAAAAGGGCGTTCAGTTGCTTCCCAGATTAATGACAGAGTATGCACATAGTAAAACGGGAATCGATATTCATCCAGCCGCCACAATTGGAAAACAATTTTTTATTGATCATGGTACAGGCATCGTTATAGGCGAAACCACAATAGTGGGAAACAATGTCAAAATTTATCAAGGGGTCACTTTGGGAGCGTTGAGCGTGGATAAGAACCATGCAAAGGATAAAAGGCATCCAACAATAGAGGATGACGTCATTCTCTATTCAAACGCTACCATACTAGGTGAAAATACAATTATTGGGAAAGGCTCAATAATAGGAGGTAATGTGTGGATCACCAATTCAATTCCACCTCAATCTGTAGTGTTTTATAAAAGTGAAATAGTCATAAAAAGTAAAAGAAAATTTCCAGAAGCTATAAATTTTAGCATTTAGAGATTTGTCATTAATCCAGTATGAATTTAAAATCAGAAAAAATGAGAGCGAACACAATTTTAGAAACTATTGGAAATACACCAGTAGTAAAAATCAACAAACTTTTTGGCAACGATAAAAATGTATGGATAAAACTAGAAAAAAATAATCCAGGGAATAGTATAAAGGATAGAATAGCATTAGCTATGATAGAAGATGCTGAAACAAAAGGAATCTTAAAAGCGGGCAGTGTAATTATTGAACCAACATCTGGAAACACTGGCGTAGGCTTGGCATTGGTTGCAGCGGTAAAAGGATACAAAGTAATTTTAGTAATGCCAGAATCAATGAGTTTAGAGCGGCGTAAATTAATGGAAATTTATGGTGCCCAATTTGAATTGACCCCTCGTGAAAAGGGAATGAAAGGTGCCATTGAAAAAGCAGCTGAACTCGTCAAGGAAACACCAAATGCTTGGTCTCCACAACAGTTTGAAAATCCTGCAAATATAAAAGTACATCAGGAAACTACAGCACAAGAAATCATTTCTGATTTTGCCGAAGGATTGGATTATGTTATTACAGGAGTTGGTACTGGAGGGCATATTACGGGTGTGGCATCTGTGTTAAAGCAAAAATTCCCGAACTTAAAAGTAATTGCAGTAGAGCCTGATTTGTCTCCAGTTTTAAGTGGTGGCGCCCCAGGGCCTCATCCAATTCAAGGAATTGGAGCAGGATTTGTGCCAAAAAATTACCATTCAGAATTTATTGATGAGGTCATTACTGTAACTAAAGAAGAAGCCTATGAATATACTCGATTAGCTGCTAAAAAAGAAGGCATATTGGTAGGAATATCTACTGGAGCATCACTTGGAGCTGTAGCTAAAAAAATTAAGTCGCTTCCTGATGGTGCAAAGATACTGACCTTCAATTATGATACAGGTGAACGCTATCTTTCAACGGAAGGGTTATTTTAAAAATAAAAAAGACTAATAAAATGAAAATAAATAAAGGAAAGGTAATTTTGGCTGGAGCAGGACCAGGTGATCCTGATCTCATAAGTGTAAAGGCGCTAAAATATCTGCAATCAGCTGATGTCATATTAACAGACAGACTTGTTTCCCCGTTATTAATTGAAGACAATGCAAGGAAAGATGCATTGATTATTTACGTTGGCAAGCAATGTTCGAAGGGTATCCATACACCTCAAGAAGACATCAATGAATTAATGGTAAAGTATGCTTTTCAAAATAAATTAGTCCTGCGTTTAAAAGGTGGGGATGCTTCACTGTTCTCCAATGTTTTGGATGAACTGGAAGTTTTAAGAAAAAACAATATCAGTTATGAAATCATACCTGGGATTTCTGCTGCATTTGGAGCCGCAGCTTATGCTGCAATACCATTAACTGCGAGAGGACATTCTCGCGCTGTTCGGTTTTTGACATTATATAATATCGAAATCATAAAACAAAAGCAATGGAAGGAATGGGCAGGGACAGAAGACACTTTAGTCTTTTATATGTCAGGAAAAAACCTAACAAGTTTAGCCACTTATTTTTTGTTACATAATGTTGATCCCAACAAAGGTTTGGCTGTGATTCAGCAAGCTACAACACCCTACCAAAACACTGAAGTATTTTCGTTTGTTTCACTGTCAAAAAACAACTTACCTAAATTCGCTTTTGTTCCAACTCTGATTATTGTGGGGAGTGTAGTAAATCTTCACGAAAAATTCAAGTGGTTCAAAGAATCTAAAAATTTGGAATCTTATTTTGATAAACATAAAACTTTATTCGAACATGCTATCTGAAACTAAACTATCGCTATTGCATCAATTGGTACAAGATGCATCCAAAGATGAAATAATTTGGACTAAAGGCTATTTAGCAGGGTTTTTAAACAGTCTTAATTCAACAACTATTGATTCTATAAAAAAAGACCTAGTAACAACCAAAGTAAAACCACTTATTTTGTATGGAACAGAAACAGGCAACTCAAAACGGATTGCCTCCCAATTGTTGGCTGGATTCAAAAAGAACAAAATTCAAGCAAAATCTGTTGATATTTTCCAGTTTGATATTGAAAAACTTCAAAAGGAAAGCTTGGTGCTTTTTGTTATGAGCACACAAGGTGATGGAGAGTTTCCACAAAATGCCATCAGTTTTTATGAGAAATTGAATGTATCAACTACAGATTTAAGCGCTCTTTCTTTTGCAATTTTAGGCCTGGGAGATTCCTCTTATCCTCTGTTTTGTAATGCTGGCATTTTATTAGAGAAAGTCCTTGTAGAAAAAGGTGCTAAACCTTTATTGCCATTGCTCAAAGTGGATGTAGATTTTGTTGATGCAGTTGTTGAATGGGAGCATCAACTCCAAAGACTATTTAATGATAAAAATGTTTTAATCCAACCAATTAACTCGGCTGAAGCACCCAGACGTTCTGAATCTAAAAAAAAGGATTATAGTGGAAAGATTAGCCATAAAGTACTGCTTAATGATATAGGGTCGAATAAAAAAACCTATCATATTGAGATACACTCAGATGATGACATTTTTTATGAACCGGGTGATGCATTGGGAATCGTTCCAAAAAACAGAAAAGTAGATATAGATTTTATCTTGGATTATTTTGAAGAAGAGGGCTCAAGGATTTTTGAACAAAAAAGTCAAAGCTGTACTCTGGATGACTGGTTGGCAAAATTGAATATCAAAGGATTAAATAAACGGCTCCTGTCTCAATTGCCTTCTGAATTTAGTATTGATTCCAGTAAAGAAGACCTGATAGATATACTCAAGTTAGTAAAAAGGCCAAAACATATCTCAATCGAAGATTTATTGGAGCATTTACTTCCAATCGCTCCAAGATTGTATTCGATTTCCTCATCTCCTGAAGCACATGAAGGCGAAATTCATCTCACTGTAAATCTTAACAAGTTTGTCGTCAGGGAAGAAGAAAAATCAGGCTTGGCTTCTCAATTCTTAACAGATTATCCTGTTGATACAGAACTTGAATTTTACATTCATAAAAACCAAAACTTCAGATTGCCAGCAGAGGAATCAGATATGATTTTAATTGGACCAGGAACTGGGATTGCTCCTTTTCGAGGTTTTCTAGCTCAACGAGATGCGACTGGCGCAATTGGGAAAAACTGGTTGTTTTTTGGAGAACACTATTTTGTAACAGATTTTTATTATCAAACCGAGATTCAAGAATGGTTAGCTACTGGAGTTTTAACCAAATTAAGTACCGCTTTCTCAAGGGATCAAAAAGAAAAAATTTATGTTCAGGATCGAATAAAAGATAATGCGAGAGAATTCAATGAGTGGATAGAGAATGGTGCAAGCATATATATATGTGGACAAAAAACGCCAATGAGCCAAGATGTAGAAAATGTAATTATTGAAACCATCGCAACACAAAGAAAAATTACGATCAACGAAGCAAAAGAGGTTTTGGAAGCACTAGAAATTAATGGGAAATATCACAAAGATGTGTACTGAAAAATAAATATGATGAGTAAAAAATTATCACAAATAGAAAAAATTAAAACACAAAGTGACGGTTTACGAGGCACTTTGATACAAAGTATTGAATTAGACAATCATACAGGAACCGTAAGAACTGACGACGAAACACTTATAAAGTTCCATGGAATGTATGTCCAAGATAATCGAGATCGGAGAGATGAACGTGCGTTGAAAAAATTGGACAAACTGTATTCTTTCATGATTCGTTTACGAATTCCTGGAGGCGTCATTACTGCAACACAATGGTTGGCAACCCATGAAATTTCAGAGCAATATGGAACGGGAACTCTAAAAATAACAACAAGGCAAACCTTGCAATTGCATGGATTGCTAAAACATCAATTAAGACCGACGATAAAAGCTTTCAATACAGCAAAATTGGATTCTATCGCTGCTTGTGGTGATGTGAATCGAAATGTCATTGTCAGTTCGCATCCACAAGTATCTGCTATTCACAGACAGGTTTATGAGTATGCTGATAAAATTTCAACTTTATTGTTGCCTAAAACCCAAGCCTATTACGAAGTGTTTATTGATGGGGAAAAAATTTATGAGAGGTCTGCAGAAGCCGATCCGTTGTATGAAGAGCGTTATTTACCAAGAAAATTTAAAATAGCCATTGCCATTCCGCCCACGAATGATGTGGACGTATTTACCAATGATGTTGGACTGATTACAATCATAGAAAATAATCAACTTTTAGGATTTAATATTGCTATTGGCGGTGGACTGGCAACAACTCACGGCAATCCAAACACTTATGCCCGTTTAGGGTCAATCATTGGTTTTGTGGATAGTGAAGAGAAAACATTAAAAGCGATTTATGAAATTTTAACAGTACAACGTGACTTTGGGAATAGAGAAGACAGAAAGCAGTCTAGGCTTAAATATACTGTAGATACATTGACGGTGCAAGGATTTAAGAACGAACTGGAGAAAAGGATAGGATTTACATTTGATGAGGTGCGCAGTTTTAGTTTTTCTGAAAGAAATGACAGATATGGTTGGGAACGAAACCATCAAAAAAATTGGTTTTATACACTCTTTGTTGAGCATGGTGCTATTAACCCGGAACAAAAGCAATTTTTGTTTGAAGTTGCTAAATTAGGTATTAGCAATTTTATCTTTTCGGGCAATCAAAACCTAATTTTAGGAGAAATATCATCAACCAATAAATCTAAAGTCGAGTCCCTTTTATTATCTCATAACATTGAAAAAGAAATAAGTGCATTGCGCAAAAGCTCAATGGCTTGTGTTGCTTTGCCTACTTGCCCTCTTGCACTGGCTGAAGCACAGCGTTACTTGCCAGAATTGGTTACAAAAATAGAACCACTGTTACAAAAATATAAGTTGGAAAAAGATGAAATTTCAATTCGAATGACAGGTTGCCCGAACGGATGCGGGCGCCCGTATGTATCAGAACTTGGCTTCATAGGCACAGGACCAAACCAATATAATTTTATGCTTGGTGGTGACAGATACGGAGAAAGACTTAATAAGCTATATAAAGAAAAACAAACAGAAAGCCAGATTTTGGAAGAATTGGATATTCTGCTCGGTGAGTTTGTTTCCAATAAGTACCACGATGAAACATTTGGGGATTTTGCCAATAGATCATTTTTTAATGACAACAAATTTTAGAAAAATAAATTTATAATGAACAATACTCTTTTCCCAGTTTTTCTTAAGACGGACACAGCCAAATTTCTCATTGTTGGTGGTGGTAATGTCGGAATTGAAAAAACAGAAACTTTATTACGAAATAATTCGGAGGTATCAATAACACTAGTAGGTACACACATAAAGCCTACACTTTGGGAAATCGCCCAATCACATTCAAATGTAAGGCTCGTTGAGAGAGCATTTGAGCCAAATGATCTCGAAAACATTGACTATGCAATTATTGCTACAAATGATGCACAGATAAACTCCCATATTAGAGTACTGGCAAATGCGATAAAAATAAAAGTCAATGCGGCAGATCAGCCAGAGCTATGTGATTTTTATTTAGGTTCGGTTGTTTCAAAAGGACATTTAAAGATTGCAATTTCCACCAATGGAAAATCTCCTGTTTTGGCAAGACGTTTTCGGGAATATTTTGAAGAAACCATTCCCAACAATATCAATGAATCTATTGAGGCATTGAATGCATTTAGAAACCATCATCAAGGAGATTTTAAAGAAAAATTAACCGACTTGAATGCCATCACTAAAGGTCTAACAATACAAAAAAATAAGAAACCATCACAGAAATGCAAAAAAATTGTCTTCCAAATTGCATTGGTATTTATGATTTTTTTTATAGGTTTCGGTTTGTCAAATTTCATAACGCCCAGTGATTTGATAAATCAGTTAAAATCAATTCCAAATGATTTTTTTTTCAAAAACGTACATGACCTTTTTTATTAGGTGAGTGTAAACATCATTATTTTCAGTTGGAAGACCAATGAGCACCTTATTAACTTAAGAAAATTTTGAAGCTAACAAACTGTCTAAACTGTCAGAATTAGAATTCGATTTTTTGTAATGCTAATGGCTAGAGGAAATAAACCTTCTTTGTCGGATTTCTCATGTAGAACAATTTTTGCATTTAATGATATACTCGATTTCTATGCGAAAGTCAAACCATGCACAACAAGCTATTGCATTTTGCAATTATCGTAAATACGTCTATATTAGTAATAATTGAATTTAATTGACACGAAAATCATTTATATTTAATATTTGTAGTTAAGAATTCATTTTATTATCAGAGTTTTTTAATATATTTTAAAAAAAATTCGTTTTAAAGATTTATGACTTAATTCATAAACAACTTGAAAAAATCTGCACACCAAATTTACGTTGGCACTATGGTGACAATTATAATAATTATTACCATATATTTAGCCTATACAGGTTATTCCTATTATAGTACTTCTCTTGAAGAACGCTTTTACCATCCACAACATAACTGGTTAAAACCCAGCGGGCTCTTTGGCCAAGGATTGGGTGTTATTGGAACTTTTTTGATTCTTTTTGGAGTGTCAATTTACATTTTGCATAAACGTTATAATATCCTTGGCAAATGGGTACGTTTAAAATATTTGTTGGAATTTCATATTTTCTTATGTACGCTGGGTCCTATTTTGGTCCTTTTTCATACGGCCTTTAAGTTTGGAGGCATTGTTTCTATTGCTTTTTGGAGCATGGTTGCAGTTGTTGCCAGTGGTGTTATCGGTCGATTTATTTATATACAGATACCAAGAACAATAGAAGGAAGAGCTTTAAGTTTGAATGAAGTTCAGCAGATGAAAACCAATATTACTGAAGTGTTGGAGGATAAATACAAGCTTAATGACCCGACGATTCAATTATTTATAAATTTTACCAATCCGGAATATGAAAAGGGTACACCTACAATCAGCACCTTAAAAAATGTTCTTCAAGAAAATGAAGTTTCGCGTAAAGAACAGAAATCAATCATCAAAATGGTTAAGGAAGAGCGCTCATTATCTCGAAAAATAGGCCGCCTTGAAACGATGAAAAAGTATTTTAAATACTGGCATGTTGCACACATGCCTTTTGCCTTGATTATGTTGATTATTGTGGTTATTCATGTTGTAGTAGCATTCACATTCGGTTATAAATGGATTTTTTAATGGATAATTTGCTTCTTGAAAAAGTGTTGGTGTATGGTGGCGTATTTCTTCTTTGCGTTATCATAGTGGGTTTCTATCTTTTTAAAAAGAATAGAGCGTCAAAAGTTGTGGTCAAAAAAGTGGAAGTCGCTAAAGAAGAAGGACTCTTCGAGCCTGTTTCACTTCATCCATACATAAATCCTGACATTTGTATCGGCAGTGGAGCTTGTATTAAAGCCTGTCCGGAAAAAGATATTCTTGGCATCATCGATGGCAAGGCGACCGTGATCAACGCTTCTAATTGTGTAGGGCATGGTGCCTGTTTTCATTCCTGTCCGGTAGAGGCTATAACATTACGCATCGGTACTGAAAAGCGGGGTGTGGATTTGCCGCATGTTAATCAGAATTTTGAAACCAACATGAAAGGTATTTACATTGCTGGAGAGCTCGGCGGTATGGGTCTTATCAAAAATAGTGTTGAACAAGGCCAGCAAGCCATTGACAGTATCCTGAAAAGTAAAAAAACTGGAAAGGCAAATATTACGGATGTAGCGATTATAGGAGCGGGTCCAGCAGGCATTTCTGCAACACTCGCCGCAAAAAAACATGGTTTAACGAGTGTGACTTTGGAACAGGATTCTTTAGGCGGTACCGTCTATACTTTTCCACGTGCCAAAGTGGTTATGACGTCGCCTATGAACTTACCAATCCATGGGAAAGTAAAGCTCACAGACACATCCAAAGATGAGTTGTTGCAATTGTGGAAAAAGGTTATTTCGAAACACAATATTGAAATCAAAGAAAACAC
>JAGXIE010000129.1 GCA_024635765.1 Flavobacteriaceae bacterium
AAAAAGACGCCCTATTCCTGTCTTCAAACTAAATAGAGCGCCATGGCAAACCAAAACTCACGTTTAATTTAACCAATTCTTAATAATAATGAAAAAAATTAAAATAATCAAGGCCTTTGGCATATTTGTGTATGCCCTTATTTTTGGATGCTGCTTGTGTAGCTCTGCTGCGCTGGCCAACAACACGTCAATAGTTGCAAAAATGCAACAACAAACCCTGCAAGTCAGCGGTACAATTACCGATGCAAATGGCACATTGCCCGGTGTTTCCATCACCGTAAAAGGAAAACCCTCCGGCACAGTTTCCGGCCTTAATGGAAAATATACCATTGAAGTAGCTTCAAAAGATATTTTGGTTTTTTCTTTCTTAGGGTATAAAACTGCCATAATTTCTGTTGATGGCCGTTCCCAAATCAATGTGCAACTACAGGAAGATATGACAGCATTGCAAGAAGTGCAAATCAATGCAGGTTACTATTCCGTAAAGGAAAGCGAACGCACCGGAAGCATTTCTAAAATCACTTCCGCAGTGATTGAAAAACAACCAGTAAGTAATCCTCTTGCAGCCATGCAAGGGCATTTGTCTGGTGTAAATATTGTACAGTCTACCGGAGTTCCAGGAGGTGGTTTTAATATAGAAATTAGAGGTAAAAACTTTATTAATGGCGTTTCCGATCCTTTGTTTATTATAGATGGTGTCCCTTATAGCTCTCAATCATTGGGTTCTAATGATCTTTCAGGTCAAATCATTTCCGGGAATATAAGCCCTTTGAACGCAATTAATCCAAATGATATTCAAAGCATTGAGGTGTTAAAGGATGCAGATGCTACAGCTATTTATGGATCTAGAGGAGCAAATGGTGTTGTACTTATTACCACTAAAAGGGGTAGAGTTGGTAAAACTGAATTCAAAGCCAATATAAGCAGTACAATGGGACGGGTGTCTAACTTTTTGGAACTCATGAACACTGAACAGTATTTGGAGGTGAGAAGAGAAGGAATTACAAATGACGGTTTTGGTCCATTTCTGGATAGCCCTGCGTTCGATTTTTTCTGGCCTGATGTAAAAAGTTGGGATAATACCCGTTATACAGACTGGCAAAAAGAGTTAATCGGAGGCACAGCTTATCGCAATAATACGCAATTATCAGCGTCGGGAGGAAGTAATCAAACGCAGTTCTTAATTAGTGGAGCATATCAAAAAGAAACAACGGTATTTCCAGGAGATTCTAATTATAAAAAGGCATCGGTACACAGTAATGTAAATCATCAATCCAGTGACAATCGTTTTAAAATAAACCTGTCAACAATTTATACTGATGAGAAAAACCAGTTGCCCAAGACTGATTTTACCTTTACCGCATATACTTTAGAACCCAATGCACCAAAGTTATATGATGATGAAGGCATTTTAAACTGGGAGAATAATACATGGAATAATCCTTTGGCTTCCCTAGAAGAAATTTATGAAGTAAAAATAAATACCCTCATTGCAAATGCTGGAATATCCTATATGGTATTCCCCAACCTGGAATTCAAGACTAGTTTAGGTTTTAATAGGTATGATTTGGAATCCTATAGTACACTTCCTTCCTCGTCTAGAAACCCACGATTTGGCTTCACTCCAAAAAACTATTCTTCTATTACAACCAATAATTCCAAACGTCAATCTTGGATAGTGGAACCTCAATTGAATTGGAATAAAGATTGGAACAAAGTGAAACTCAATATGCTGTTAGGTGCAACATTTCAACGGGAGAACAGCCAACAATTGGTTCAGAAAGGAAAAGGATTTCCAAACAATAATTTGTTACACAATTTATCGGCAGCAGAAACTTTGAAGGTATTGGAAGATGCAGATAGCGAGTATAGTTACCAAGCTTTTTTTGGTCGTATTAATTTGAGCTTTGATGATAAATATATTATCAACCTTACAGGACGAAGAGATGGATCTTCCCGTTTTGGTCCAGGCAAGCAGTTTGGTAATTTTGGAGCTGTTGGAATGGCTTGGCTTTTTTCGAAAGAAACTGTTTTTAAAGGCAACTCAATATTAAGTTTTGGTAAATTACGTGGTAGTTATGGTACTACTGGTAGTGATAATATTGGAGATTATAAATTTCTAGACACTTACAAAATTACTGGTTTTGATTACGGTGGAACAACAATATTAGCTCCTTCAGGAATTTTTAATCCCATATTTGGTTGGGAAGCAAATAAAAAACTGGAAGCAGCATTGGAGCTGGGGTTTTTTAATGATCGTTTGTTATTAAATACATCGTGGTATCAAAACCGTTCTTCAAATCAGCTAATTGGAATTCCTTTGGCAGCAACCACAGGATTTTCTGAACTAACAGGAAACTTTGACGCCACTGTTGAGAATACCGGGTTTGAGGTAGATTTACGCACTGTTAACGTTCAAAATAAGAATTTTAAATGGACTTCAATTTTCAATATCACGGTTCCAAAGAATAAATTGCTAAAGTTTGACGACCTGGAAAATTCCACATTTGCCAACAGGTTTATCATTGGAAAACCATTGACCATCGTAAAACTCTACAATGCATTGGGCGTTGATCCGGAAACGGGCATTTATCAATTTGAAGATTATAATAATGACGGGGCAATAAGTAAAACCGAAGATAGACAATGGGTGGAGGACTTTGCGCCTAAATTTTATGGAGGTTTAGGGAATAGACTCAGTTTTAAGAATGTAACCCTTGATTTTTTCTTTCAGTTTAAAAAGCAAAAGGCGTATAATAATTTTAGGTTTAGAGCAACTCCTGGATTTAGAGGGAATGGCCCTGTTGAAATACTTGATCGTTGGCAACAAGCTGGTGATACTAATCCTATTCAGATGGCATCCGGTGGGCTATCTCCAAGTGTTGGCCCTAGTGATTTGAATTTTAGCGATAGCAACGCTGCAGTAGCTGATGCCTCCTTTATTAGACTTAGAAGCATTTCATTGAATTATAAGATTCCCACCATAAATAATGGATTAGACATAAACGTGTACCTACAAGGACAAAACCTTTTGACTTTTACAAAATATGAAGGTTCTGACCCAGAACAACCTTCAAGTATAAAATTGCCTCCATTACAACAATTTACACTTGGACTTCAAGTAGGATTTTAACCTTAAAAACAAATATTATGAAACAAAACACAATTTACCTGAAAAAGTTTTTGAAGAACTTTATTATCTATAGGAATAGTATAATAAAATTAATACCCCTATTCATTGTAATAATTGGGACAACCTCTTGTAGTGATTTTGTTGAAGCGGAACCACCAAAGAATTTGTTGATTTCAGAAACGGTCTTTAATGACCCTGCTACCGTAGAATCTGCACTAGCCAATATCTATTATAATATGCGAGAGCAGGGCATGGTATCGGGAAGATTTGGCTTGACCACATTAATGGGTATTTACAGTGATGAATTGGATTATTATGGTTTTGATGTAAACAGTGCTGAGTTATATAATCATAATGTGACCCATTCAAATACTACGCTTTTAGGATGGTGGAGCAATGCATACAATCTGATATATGCAGCCAATGACATTATTGTAGGAGTAGAAAACACCGGTTCTTTAAACACTGTTGACAAAGAACGCTTTAAGGGGCAAGCCCTATTTGTTCGAGCTTTTATGCATAGTTTATTAATGACAATTTATGGTGATGTTCCTTATATCACCACAACCAATTATTTAGAGAATAACTCGGTAGCACGTTTACCCGTGACCATAGTGTTTGACAATATTATTTCTGACCTTACCAATGCCGTTAGTTTACTTGAAAATACAAGTGCCACCGGAGAAAGGGTGCTACCCAGTAGGGATGCTGCTTTAGCACTTCTTTCAAGAATATATCTATATGTTCAAAATTGGGAAATGGCGGAATCAACAGCAACGGAGCTGATAAATATGCATAGCCTTGGAACAGATATTAATAAAGTGTTTCTTAAGGAATCTTCAGAAACACTTTGGCAACTGAAGCCTGGAGTTAGTCCAAAAAATACTCATGAAGCTACTCAACTAATCATTAAGATAATTCCAGGACAGCAGTATGCCTTGACAAACTCTTTATTAAGTGCCTTTGAAACGGGAGACTTAAGAAAGACTAGCTGGACGGGTAGCGCAACAAGTACAGATGGAACCATAACATTACCTTTTGCTCATAAATACAAAGCAAACTATACCGAATCTAAATCTTTGGAATACGCCATTGTTTTTCGATTGGCGGAACAATATTTAATACGTGCGGAAGCTAGAACGCATCTTAGAGATGTTCCCGGAGCACAACAAGACTTAAATGCCATAAGAAACAGGGCAGGTTTGCCTAACACAACGGCAAATTCAAAGAATGATTTGATGGATGCAGTCCTTCAAGAACGTAGAGTTGAATTGTTCGCAGAGCAGGGGCACCGTTGGTTCGATCTAAAACGGACAGGAAACGCAGGAACGTTTTTAAGTGCTGTGAAACCAAATTGGCAAGCTACACATGTTTTGCTTCCTATTCCTGAAGCTGAATTAGAGGTTAATCCAAATTTATTACCTCAAAATTCGGGGTATTAGCCTTCTTCTTTAAAAACATTTAAACATTAGATAATGAAATTAAAAATATTTCTAACAATTTTAATAGTACAAATTATCTTGCTATTTACTTCTTGTTCAAGTAATGTAAATGCGGATAGGACAGCGCAAAAATTACCTGCTGTATTGAATTCACAAGCTGAAAAAGATTTCAAAAACATTGATTCACTTAAATCCTATTTTTGTGATTACCCAAAGGAATGTGAACGTTATGAAAATAGTACATTTTTAGAAAAACGTAGATTTGAAGAAAAGGTGGATAAAAATAGAGTGCAATTGGCCTTGACTTTTTTGAAATCCTATCCCAATGATCCTCGTTATTATGAGGTGTTAAAATTCTTTTTCAATATGAATTTTGAACCTCGTTTTGTTACCGAAAAGATTTCAGATAGCTTAACAGCGTTTCTTTCTATAGAGAATAAATCTAAAACGAAATCATATTATCAACAGTTAAGAGCATTGCCAATAGATGTTAACGCACGAAATAAATGGCTAGAAAAAGGACAGGAATTAGCTGCGAAATTTCTTAAATCTAACGCACCACTTGAACAAAAAATAGAAATTGAGATTGCATTGCTTGGGCGTGATTTTCGTTTAGCGCTTAGACAATATAAAAGTCTGGACATACAGAAGAAAGGTGTGGAAGCTGATTATTGGAAGCAATTTGATAAGCATTATTGGGAGTCATTTCGATTGAGGATGGTTGGCCTAATTGATAAATATTCTGAATTTGAAATAATGGCTACTTATATGGAGCAACTAATAGCTTTGGTTGCAAAATTCTCACCACATTTGGTAAAACCGTACTGGGAGGATTTTTTACAAATTACGGATGTTAACCATCCTTGTTTTAATCATAAAGGAGTTAGAGCTGTTCATGAAAGAGCTAAGGCAAACTTGAAAGCTTTAAAAAATGTTGATGACTCCAAACCGTTGGAAATGGCATTTACTGCAATTGATGGTTCTAAAATTAATCTTGCCAACATGAGAGGTAAAGTAGTTTTGATTGATTTTTGGACCGTTAGGTGCGCCCCATGTATAAAAGAAATGCCTCATGTGCAGGCAATGTATGATAAATACCGCAGTCAAGGTTTTGAAGTAATTGGGCTAGTTGGAGATGATGATACGGCTAAGGAGCAAGTGCTCAAAATAATTAAGAAACAGAGTGCTTCCTGGCCTCAATATTTAGACAAAGGGAAAGATGCAATTGTTAGTTATCATTCTTTATATAATATCAGATCATATCCAACCGTGTGGTTATTAAATAAGGAAGGAATTATTGTGGACAAAAATGCAAGAGGGGTACGCTTAGAACCACTGATAAGACTGCATTTGGGTTTGGATAAGTAACAGTGTTTCATTTTGTTTTTTATTTGAATTAGTCAAGAAAGGGTGTCTTTATATAAACACACCCTTTCAATTAACTCACAATTTGAATTACTGTGATTTTTGCAAAGGATTGGATAGTCCTATATCTCCATAAACTTGTTGACCAAGATAAAGACATGCATCATCAGTTGTTGAGTCACAATCAACGCCTCCTGGGACTTCCATAGGTCCTGATGGAGTTGAAATGAATCCCTGTCTGTTTTCTGTAATTGCTTCAGTTGCAAAAGCGAAGCTCACGGCCAATAGAAGAGCGAAAGCTGGTAAAATGAATTTAAATTTTTTTGATTTCATAATATGTTGTTTTTTATAAAATTAATGACCTACTCTTTTTTACAGGTTTTCGGTCTTATCCCTGTCACTACGCAGTATTTTTTCTGGCTGAATATTCTTTTTGATATCCAGACATTAGAATCCCTAAAAGAGCAAGAGCTATAAAAGCGATGTTGAAGATTAAATGTTCATTCCACCCCAGTTTTGAAATAACACCTCCACATGAACAGGGTATGGAATCACTGAAATTTAGAACTAAAATTATATAGGTGGTAAAAATTGTCAATAATGAGAGACTGGCATATAATGCTGTTAAAATATATTTTGGAAAAAGAAACAGTCCCGCAATCACAATTTCCAAAAAAGGAACGCCCCAGGCAATCCAAATGGCATAGGTTGAAATAAATGGAAATCGCCCTAATTGCAACCTAAAATTTTCAAAATCTAATAGTTTGCTTGTGGCTGCATAAGTGAATAGCACAACATAAATAGTACATATAATGTTAACAATATTATTTCTGGTTTGGGTGTTAAATTTCATATCATTTATTGTTATAATTACAATCCGATGTAAAATTCCAAAAAAATAATTGAGTAAGTGTTGTCTAATCAGTAGCTTAACTTATTATAAAGGTATTTTTTTAAAATTGTCAAAACGGATAGCATCCAATTTTACTTTTCTATCGTATTTAGTGGTGATTTTTTCTATGGAAAATGTTAAGATAAAAAGCTATAAATTTCTCTTAATATCATTGGGAGAATAGCCAAATTGTTTTTTAAAGGCTTTCGAAAAATTTGGATAGGTAGAAAAACCACTCATTAATGCAATTTCTTTCAACTGTATCGTTGTCTCTTGAATCAATAGATGGGCTTTTTTCAACCGTTTGGTATTGTAGAATTGATAAATACTCGTTTTAAATAAAGATTTAAACCCATATTTCAATTTATATTCGTTAGTCCCAAAGATCTTGGAAAGTGCTGTTAAGTTAGGCAGTGGCTTGTCCAAATTGTCTAAAATATAATCATAAACTTTTTGGATCAGGCGTATATCACCCAAGCGGTAAATTCCTTCGGGTCTGTCATTGTTGATGTCAGAAACTAAAATAGTTGGCAAAATGGTATCTTCTATAACATTCGTTACCGAGCTTACCAAAATATCTTTATTTTGCAAAAGTCTTGTAACAGTACAGAAGGATGGAATAAGCAATTGTTTTTTTGTGATATAGGTTAATTGTGAAGTAAAGTGATGATTTAAATTCCGCGACAATTCTTTTTTCACATAATTCCAAGAAGAGAGTGACTCGGCAGAAAGTATTGTTGAAAATTTTTGATTATACAAGTCTTCTGGAGTAAATCCTAATAAGGTGGGCACTTCCGAATTAAAGCTTTTTATGACAAAATACTCATTCAAAATAAAAGTGGTTTGAACAAGGTATTTGTTAGTATGATGTGGGTTTACATAACCTTTATGTGAAATTAAACCATTCATTTCTTCAGCCAGCATATTCACCAAAACCGTTAAGATTTCAAGGTTATCATCTTCACCTGAACGCTGAATTTGATGTATAAAATTACCCTTCCCCATCTGCAGAAGCATTTGACAAATATTTTGAAAACGCAATTGATTTAAATCTGAATCCATAAGATTATAAATTTTATAGTCAATTAAAAAAATGATGTGAATTATATATAATTTGAAAGGAATGCCAATGCTGCTGATTTATCTTCAAACAATTGGGTGGGAACTGTGGGCTTATTTATATTGACATAGAAAGTGGCAATGGTTTGCGTTACTTTTTGATGAACAAGAAATCCAACAGCTTTAGTTAGAACGGAACCGGATTGCGCCAAATAATCCCTGGCGGCCTTATCAAAATTTACAACTCCCCGAATATCACAAAAAATTGGATAGGCAACTTCATGCTGAAATTGAATTCGGTCAGCAACTATGCGTTGTGCAGCCGCTAAATCAATAACCAAATCAGCCTTATATTCAAAAAAAAGTATTTGGTCTTTTATCCAAAATTTGGCATACTCATTCTCAAATAGTTTAGTATTCATTTTTTACAATTTTTAGTAAAGTAAAACAAAATAAAATTATCGAATCAACTAAATTGAATCAAATTAAAGTATTCTGAACTAAACAATCAATAATGTTTATCAAATCAGTAGTTTAAGTTGTCATAAAGGGAGTATTATTTTAATGGCGTCAACCGTATTGTTTTTTTTATGGAATTTTAATTTTTATAAATGAAACGAGCATAACAAATTTTGATACACGAAGGAATTATTAATGGCGAACAGCAGCTGTTACCGCTAAAAAATAAAATTTAAACAGATGAAACGAGCAAAACAAATTTTGATACACGAAGGAATGATTAATGGCGAACAGCAGCTGTTACCGCTAAAAAATAAAATTTAAACAGATGAAACGAGCAAAACAAATTTTGATACACGAAGGAAAGATTAATGGCGAACAGCAGCTGTTACCGCTAAAAAATGAAATTTAAACAGCTGAAACGAGCATAACAAATTTTGATACACGAAGGAAAGATTAATGGCGAACAGCAGCTGTTACCGCTAAAAAATGAAATTTAAACAGATGAAACGAGCATAACAAATTTTGATACACGAAGGAATGATTAATGGCGAACAGCAGCTGTTACCGCTAAAAAATAAAATTTAAACAGATGAAACGAGCATAACAAATTTTGATACACGAAGGAAAGATTAATGGCGAACAGCAGCTGTTACCGCTAAAAAATAAAATGTAAACAGATGAAATTAATAGCAATTTAAATTATTTAATGACATAAAAATTATGGCAAAAATCAAACACAACAATTTTATCGACACTGTTGATGAAGTATTCGCGGGGGCTAAAAAGGAAGGAGTATTGCATCTTTATGCGGAGGATGAATATTTAAACGGCAGAACAATCCAGATAAAAGGAAAAAAAATGTTTCATTTTGGAACAACAGGCTACCTTGGTCTTGAACAGGATCAAAGATTGAAAGATGCTGCTATTTCGGCCATACAAAAATACGGTACGCAATTCCCTTTGTCTAAATCTTACATTTCAAATCCCTTATATGCAGAATTGGAAGCTAAAATTGAGACCATGTATGGCATACCGCCAATCATAACAAAAAATAGTACATTGGGCCATATGGCTGTAATTCCAACAGCAATTCGAGACGAGGATGGGGTAATACTCGACCATCAGGTTCATTGGAGTGTGCAAAATGCATGTCAGTTTCTCAAATTAAGAGGCATCCCGGTTGAAATGATCAGGCACAGCAATATGGATATGCTCGAATATAAAATTAAGCAACTTACTTCTAAATGCAATAAAATATGGTATATGGCGGATGGCGTTTACTCAATGTTTGGTGATTATGCGCCCATTTCAGATCTTATGGTGTTATGCAAAAAATATCCGCAATTGCATCTCTATTTTGACGATGTGCACGGAATGAGTTGGAAAGGAAAAAATGGAACGGGTTACGTATCAAGTGTTTTAAAAGAATTGCCGGATAATGTGATGTTGATGACAACTTTAAGCAAAACATTTGGGGCCAGTGGCGCCACTTTAATTTGTTCGGATAAATTGTTGCGTGAAAAAATTAAAAACTATGGAGGTCCCTTAACGTTCTCTGCCCAGTTGGAGCCGGCTTCGGTCGCTGCCGCCATAGCATCTGCAAATATTCATCTCTCTCCCGAAATAAATATTTTACAATCGCAGCTCGCAGAAAAAATAGCATATTTTAACGAATTGCTTTCAAAAGCTTCATTGCGTGTTATAATTCAAAACAATTCCCCGGTATTTTTCCTTGGCACGGCGATGCCTTTGACCACTTACAAGTTGGTGCAAAATTTATTCAGAGAAGGGTTTTTTGTGAATCCGGCAATCTATCCCGCTGTTCCTGTAAAAAATACAGGAATTCGAATCACACTTTCCAGACACAATCAAAAAGAAGAAATAAAGGCATTGGTAGATGCAATGGTAAATTTCTTGCCAATGGCATTGTCAGAATCAGGGAATAGTCTTAATAAAATATATCAGGCTTTTGGTTTAAAAGAAACGGATATTATCAAAGAAGAAATTAGCAAAAAATCATCTCTTCAAATTCAAAAAGAAACATCCATAAAAAATATCGATAAAAATAGCTGGAACCAGCTATTGGGAAAACAAAATACATTCGATTGGGAAGGATTGCACTTTTTGGAAGATGCTTTTTCCAATAATGACAATCCGGAAATAAATAACTGGGACTTTTTTTACTATCTGATTAAAGACAAAAATAACATTCCGATTGTGGCTACCTTTTTTACCTGTGGTCTCTGGAAAGATGATATGTTGGCATCAGAGTCCATATCATTGCAATTGGAGGAAGTAAGAAAACTAGATCCATTGTACCTTACTTCAAAAGTTTTGTCAATGGGTTGTTTATTCACGGAAGGCAACCATTGTTATATCAATAATTCCCACCCATTGGCAGAAGAAGCAATAGTGCTTTTGCTTGAGCATGCAGAATTAATGTATCAGGAACTAAATGCTGATATGTTAATTCTTCGGGATTTCGAAGAAGACCTGCAACTCAATACGATCTTTCACAATCGGGGGTTCTTAAAAATTAATATGCCTGATTCTTGCGTGGTCAAAGAGTTGCCTTGGGATA
>JAGXIE010000130.1 GCA_024635765.1 Flavobacteriaceae bacterium
AAACCTCTAGTAACTGGTTTGGTATCCTTCTTCACAATATTACCACTGGCATCTTTAAACACAAAGAGCAATGTTGGTTTGTCCTCTTCTCGTTCAGCTTTTAATCTTTCGTAGCTTGGATATGGTGTGCTTTTATTTTTCTTTATTAACTCTTTTTCACGCTTTTTACGTTGCTCTTCCAAAGATTCAAAGGTTTCATCATAATAATAAGTAATCATTATCTCTGGACCTAAATTAGGTGCTGTAAAGAAGTTATCACCTTGGAATGCCTTGCCTGGTAAGCCCAGTGGCATGCTTTTCTCCCAGATTAATGCTGTTCGAATTGGGTAGATCACAGCTGCTTTTGATGGTGGTGCATTTTTGATGGTTCTCAACGATGAATAATCATCCATCACATAAAAGCCTCTACCAAAGGTGCCTAAAATCAAGTCATCTTCGCGTTCTTGGATTGCAATATCTCTAACCAATACGGTTGGCAATCCATTACCTAGTTGTTTCCAGCGTGCGCCTTCATTTGGTGAAAAGTACACGCCAAATTCTGTTCCACAGAATAATAAGTTGGCATCTTTATGGTCTTCTTCAAGTGCATAGACAGAACCGCGTTCTGGCAGATTACCACTAATACTTTTCCATGTAAGTCCTTTATCGGACGATTTAAATATGTATGGTTTAAAATCACCATATTTATGATGATTGAATGCCACATAGATGACATTGGCGTCATGTCTTGATGCATGGACACTATTGACATATGACTGATTTGGTGCTCCTGATATGTTGGATACTTTTCGCCATGACTGGCCACCATCTTCAGTGATTTGAACCAAGCCATCATCCGTACCGACGACGATTAAATTTTCGTCAAGCGGCGATTCTGACATCGCAACCACAGCTCCATAAGGTGAGGTCGAACCATTTTTGGCGACTGCATCAATACTCACTACACGGTCATATACCATTAATATGTTCCTATCGATTTGCTGTGAAAGGTCGTCACTGATCACCGTCCAACTATTTCCATAATTATCAGACCTAAACACCTTATTTGCTGCAAAGTAGAGCCTTCCACTTTTATGTTTACTTACAACTAATGGTGCATCCCAATTCCAGCGATAAGCATTTTCTCCTTCACGTTCTTTTGGTTGGATCCCAACTTCTTCACCGCTCATTTTATCGTAACGGACCAAGAATCCATATTGGGACTGTGCATAGATGATATTTGGATTGTCAGGATCAATTTGCGACTCAAATCCGTCACCTCCATGCGTGATGAACCAATCGAAATTGGTTATTCCATGATCGGTAATCACGCGAGAAGGTCCACCAATACTAAAATTGTCTTGCGTTCCACCATAGACGTTATAAAACGGCTCCGCATTGTCCACTGCTACTTTATAAAATTGCGTTACCGGAATGTTTTCTTTAAAATCCCAATGTTTGCCAGCATCAAACGTTTCGTAGACACCACCGTCACAACCTACCAGCCAATGAATGTTATTTCTAGGGTCAATCCACATACAGTGGTTGTCAATGTGCTTATAATCCTCACCCACGATTTTAAATGTTTTCCCTCCATCTTTTGAAACGCTCATCCACGTATCCATTGAGTAAATGGTATTTTCATCCACTGGATCGGCAATAATTTCTTGATAATAATTACCACTAGTGACGTGATCACTCATTTTTTCCCAATTAGCACCTCGATTGGTTGACCTAAAAAAGCCTCCTTTTTCATCTGCTGCTTCCACGATGGCATAGATGATTTCAGGATTGGCTGGAGAAATATCTAATCCGATGCGTCCTAATTCCGTTGTAGGTAATCCTTCCTCAATTTTCATCCACGTCTCTCCACCATCACTGCTTTTATGCAAGCCAGAACCAGGTCCACCGCCTACATAGGTATAGACATGACGTCTTCGTTGAAATGTCGAGGCATACAGTACGTCAGGATTACGAGGGTCCATCACAACATCGTTAACACCTGTGTGTTCATCAACCGTTAATACAGCAGTCCATGTATCACCACCATCAGTTGTTTTATACAAACCACGCTCCCCACCTTTGCTCCATAAAGGTCCAATGGCCGCTACATACACCACATCTGAATTGTCTGGATGAATGATGATTCTTCCTATATGCTCGGAAGTTTTTAATCCCATATTGCTCCAGGTCTTGCCACCATCCAAGGATTTGTAAACACCATCCCCATAATTGACGGAACGTTGGTTGTTGTTCTCTCCTGTGCCTACCCATACGACACTCGAATTATTAGGGTCGATAGTGACACAGCCTATGGACGAAGAACCTTGCTCATCAAAAATCGGTGTGTACTCTAAACCTGCGTTGATTGTTTTCCATACGCCACCTGCAGAGCTTGCAACATAATATTCATATGGATTGTTTGGGTTTACTGCAATATCAGAAATTCGTCCAGAAGTTAAGGACGGCCCGATACCACGCCACTTGAGTCCGTCAATTTTAATGGTGTCTAAAGCTTGTTTATCTTCTTTTTTATCTTTTTTTGATTTTTGAGCGTGAATGGTTTGAAAGCTGAATAGGACAGCGATCATACAAATGAATGTTGTTTTTTTCATCAATGGTGGATTTTGTTGGTGTTTGGTTATTATTTGATTGTATGTTACTTTTTTTATTACGACTCTCTACTGTCTATTCTCTATCCTCTATAGTGTCTTCTCTACTCTTTGACTTTCAAAACAAGTTTACCCAGTTTTTTTCCTGTGAACAATCGATCGTAGGTTTCTCGAAAATTTTCGATGCCTTCATAAATATCTTCTTTGCTCTTAAGTTTTCCTTCTACCAGCCACTGCCCCATTTCTTTGGCCGCTTTTCCGTATTGGTCAGCGTAGTCGAATACAACCATACCTTGCATTGTGGCTCTGTTTACCAAAAGTGATAAATAGTTGCTCGGACCTTTTATGTTCGCTTTATTGTTATATTGAGAAATCGCACCACAGATGACGACTCTCGCGTTTCGTCTTAATTTAGTGAGTGCCAAATCTAGAATCTCACCGCCAACATTGTCATAGAAAATATCGATTCCTTTGGGGCAGTGTTCTTTCAACGATTTAATCATGTCATCAGACTTATAGTCAATGGCGCCATCAAAGCCCAATTCATTGGTTAAATAATCGCACTTCTCCTTCCCTCCTGCAATTCCAATGACTCGACAGCCTTTAATTTTAGCAATCTGACCGACCACACTTCCAACTGCACCAGCAGCACCTGAAATCAATACAATGTCACCTTCTTTCAGTTTGCCAACCTCGAGGATTCCGAAATAGGCAGTCATGCCTGTCATCCCTAATGCACTTAAATACATCGGCATGGGTGCCGCAGATGGATCTACTTTATGCCAATTTTCGGCATTGGTAGCGACATATTGTTGCACGCCACCCATGCCCGTGAGACAGTCTCCTACTTGATATTTAGAATGTTTGCTTTTAATAACTTTGCCAATTGAACCCGCACGCATCACAGCATCGATTTCTACAGGCTCGATATAGGATTTACCTTCGTTCATCCAACCACGCATTGCCGGATCTAGGGAAATATAATGTTGCTCAATAAGGACCTCCCCCTCTTTAGGCTTGGGAATAGGATTTAATTCCAAACTCCAAGTGTTTTCATCTGGATGGCCGGTTGGACGTTTTTTTAATATGACTTGTTTGTTTTGTAACATCTTATTTTGGATCTAAAATTAGGTCGATACGTTTAACGGCATCTTCATAGTGATATTTAGTTTCGATATTCGAAACATTATTTTTTATTCTTTTTATGGAATTGTTCAATGTATTTAATTCTCCACGAACCAAGGCACGAATGTCCGACTGATTTACATTAAAATACTGACGCGTACGTTGCGGATTTAAATCTTGGGTCATCAAATATTCCATTCGTTCGATATAGGCACGTTGTAAATTTCTTCTGAAGACATCGACCCTCATACCGCTATTCAATTCTTTCCAAATTCCTTTTCTCATGTCTTGAAGCATTTCTAGTGCAGCATAATTTTCAGCATTGACCACATTCCAGTCTATCAATCGACCAAGTGTATCAAAATCAAGAATATCATTGAGATGCCTCACCTGATAGCGTCTAAATGTTTCGGTATAGCCAGCATGATCTATAGAACGTAAGGTGTTTATGTTCATCATCCATGTTGGTGATTCGAAGGCGTTCGTATGTAACCAGACCATAGCGGCTTTTTGATCAATTTTAGGAGCAGCCTTATAAATAACACCGTCTTGTATGGGTTTTTTGGTGTCCTCATAAACACCTCCGATATGATTGACCACATGGCCTATATAACGGCTCCATACGGAAAGTTGTTCTCCGAATAACTCTTCTAAATCATCGTAATTATTAGTTACGTCACTGGTCCATTCAGGAAGATGTTCAGCCACATACTTTAAGTTTTTGAGTCCATAAGTACTGGCTTTAATCGAATTATTCCCGATATCTTCGGTTTGTGAAGAAGGGTCAAAACTGCTACCTTGTTTTCCAAATTTGAATTTTAGATCATCAGTTTTTTCCAACACCCAAGAGTCTAAAGTTGGTACCTCGCCTTCAGTGGTTGCGCCTGGCACCAAACGGTAGCCCCAATTGGTGGCATAGTGGTCGTATGGGCCAATCTGTCTAATGAAACGAATGTTTTTGTCACCAGGTTGTGCGATGTAATTATATCTCGCATAATCCATGATACTGGAGGCGATGCCATATTCTTGGGTGAACGCACCATTTCGGTAGTTTTCAACATCATAGGCATGACTGGCAGCCATATTATGAGGAAAGCCGAGGGCGTGTCCAACTTCGTGAGCGATGACCATACGCATCATCTCGCCAATGTCTTCCTCTGGTGTATTCAAGGTTCTACCGGATGGATTTGCAGCACCAGTCTCTAATAAATAGCGATTGCGATAGGAACGCAAATGATTGTGGTACCAGATCACATCACTCTCTATGATCTCTCCAGTTCTTGGATCTGAGACACTAGGACCTGTGGCGTTGCGAGTCGTACTAGCCACATACCGGATCACCGAATACCGAATATCTTCAGGGCTAAATTCAGGGTCTTCTTCAGCTGATGGCGGATCTTTGGCGATAATTGCGTTTTTAAACCCAGCTGTTTCAAATGGTTTTTGCCAATCTTCGATTCCTTGCTTGATGTATTTGCGAAGTTTTTCCGGCGTTGCAGGATCAAGGTAATACACGATCGGTTTAATAGGCTCTACCAATTCTCCTCTTTTATAAGCTTCAGGGTCTTTAGGTTCCAATCGCCAACGACGGATATAGGTTTTTTCATCTGATTTTAGTTCTTCACTGCTATAGTCAATCTGATTCACAGTGAACCAGCCAACACGTGGATCAGCAATACGGGGTTGCATTTGTTGTTCCGGCAAGAGAATCATCGATTGGTTCATCTGAAGGCTAATGGTTTCGGTGTCGGGATGCATCGGTGGCTTAGAAGCGTTATAGGTAAGGTCCTGTATGATTTCAATATTCAATGGAAAGCTTTTTGCAGACGTTATGAAACTTCGAGAATCGTCTAGATTTTTTACTTTATAAGCATCGCGCATACTACTGGATAATCCGCTAATTGCTTTGACATCACTACTGTAAAATTTAGTGACGTCGATTACAGATGAAGTAGAATCTTTGTTGATTGTGGCAATATCAAAAGCATATAATGTGGGTTCGTAATTGTTTGCCCTGACAGATATATTAATTGGAAGCGTATCATTAGCCACCGCGTTATAAGATTTTACTTTGATAAGTATTTTATCTTGAAAACGTTCCCAAACAATCATTTGTTCATTCGTTTCTGAACCTGCATTGGTATAACCTCCTCCTAAACCTGAAGGGAGTTTGGCAATCCGACTTACCAAAAGCATGTCTTTATTCAGCAGTGAATCTGGAACTTCAAAATAATACTTATCCTTTATTTTATGGATTTTGAATAGGCCATCATCGGTAATGGCATCTTTAGTGATCACTTCCTCATAAGATTTGGTTTCTTTATCTTTTTTTTGGGTAGGAGTTGGCTGAACCGTTTCTGATGTGTTATTCTTCTTTTTTTCTTTTCTAGATTGGGAGGTTACAGTTGTAGGGATTAGAAATATACCCAAAATAAGGGTCAGAATAAAGGTTTTTCTCATTGTGGTAATCGTTAATATTATTATTGGTTATTAAAAATAGCCATAATATTGAGATTACGCCAAATCGGAACTGTTAAAACTAAACAGTTGTTGGTTTGAAATACTCATTTCACATCATATACGAAGGCGCGATATTTGAGCAATGCCACGAACACGGCGCCACCAAGAGCATTGCCGATGAGAGCGACACTTTGAAAGGCGACGTAAGCAGACCAGGTAATTTTAGGTGAACTGATTAATCCAGAAAACACTTCGACATTTCCGACGATGCTATGGTGCAAACCCGCAAATGCCAATACAGCCGTGATCATAAAGATAATAGCGATACGGCTTAAAGTGTCTTTTGATGCCGCGACTAACCAAGAGAGTAATCCCATCAACCAACCAGCGAGAATGGCGCTCACTAATATGACCCATATGGAATATGTGCTCACATGAACTGCGATGGCCTCAATGGTTCTCAAATCGAATATTCCGAGTTTTGGACCAATCCAAACCATAATGAACGCCATTAAATAACCACCGAATAGATTTCCTAAAATAACTAAAGACCAAAGCTTTAATAAGCTAACTACTGTTCGTTTGTTGTTTAATACTGGTAAGGTCAATAAAGAGGTCTGTTCAGTGAAAAGTATGGATTGACCGAGTATCACCATGATAAAACCAACAGGATATACAAAGGACATCAACTTAAATATTGTGTCTTCAGCCACTTTCCCATAGAGAAAACTATAAAGTGTGCATAATAGCAAATAGCTGAACCCTATTTCGAGTCCAGCTGTAAAAGAGCTCAAAAGAAGACTTAATGGATTTTTATCGTAGATTTCTTGCCCTTCAATGATTTGCTGTTTGAGGATTTCACCATGAGATTTAGGGATGGCATCTTCAGATTCTACAGAAGCATCGAGCTTTTTGTCAATATCCGTTTGCTCTTGTTTTTTTTCTTTTTTTTCGTATTCTATTTGGCTTTTCATTCTGTGATATCAATAAAGTTAGGCTTTATCTAACCCACAAGATAAAGCCTTTTTTTGTATTCGTTTTTAATTTAATTTTAAATCATCGATTCCAGTTCTTGCCGATTTACAGACTTTCCATAGATTTTCTGCTCTGGATCCATGATTTGTGTTTTGGATAGGTCGCCTACAAAAACAGCATCAAAACCAATATCTTCAATCAATTGTCGTGTGATCTTTTTACTTTCTTCATCTTGTGCCGCAAAGGGAATGGCCAACTTATCTGAATCCCTCCATGCGTGATTTTTTAAGTGCTCGGCATGTATTGTATTGAAAGCCTTGGCTGTTTTGGCCGTGTTGAATTTCATTGCCGTATATTCCGAAGCATTTTGGTCACTATCGCGTACCTCTTGCGCCATCTTTCCATCACGCTCAGGATATGGATTAGTAGCATCTATGATCACTTTGTTGTCATATTCTCCAGCATAAAGTTCAGAGATTTTATCGATTGCTTTAAAGGGAACCGCCAATACATACACATCGGCATCTGCCTCAAACGCTTTTTCAACGCTTACGGCTTTAGCATCTCCTTCAGACGCTCTTACTAAATCACTCAACTATTCGGGGTGACGAGAACTGAATAAGACCTCATGACCCGCTTTTGCCCAATGTTTTTCTAAATTCCCTCCTATATTTCCACTTCCTATAACTCCTATTTTCATACTTTTTTATTTTATTTTGGTCCAATTAATTCTAACTGTTTAAATATCAATATTTTTTATGGTTTTACTTAATCTAAATCGAGGAAGGTTTAACGCATTTGAACATTTTAGAGCATAATTCAAATGGAATATTAGAGACATTCCCTTTAAATTTTCTTATTTTGCACCCATCTTATTCAATCTATTAAATCAATAAACTTCGTGAAAGTCTGTATTGCTGAAAAGCCTAGTGTAGCACGTGAAATTGCATCTGTTTTAGGAGCAAATACAAAACATGATGGCTATTATGAAGGTAATGGATATGCTGTGACCTATACATTTGGCCATTTCTGTACATTGATGGAGCCAAATGACTACAAGCCCTATTGGAAAAGTTGGGATTTGAATAACCTGCCAATGCTACCAGAAAAATTCATGACGAAAGTTGTAGATAATGAAGGTGTTAAAAAACAGTTCAATATCGTCAAAAGCTTATTTGATAGAGCCACACTGGTCATCAACTGCGGTGACGCAGGTCAAGAAGGCGAACTGATACAGCGTTGGGTTTTAAACCAAGCTGATTATAAAGGGGAAGTTAAGCGTTTATGGATTTCTTCTTTAACCACAGAAGCTATCAAAGAAGGTTTTGAGAACTTAAAATCGTCCGAGAAATATGACAACCTCTATTATGCTGGTTTTTCAAGAGCTATTGGTGATTGGTTATTGGGAATCAATGCAACACGCTTGTACACTGTAAAGCATGGCGGTTATAAGCAAGTGTTGTCAGTGGGGCGCGTGCAAACTCCCACATTAGCAATGTTAGTCAATAGGTTCAAAGAGATTGAAAGTTTTGTCCCGCAACCTTATTGGGAATTGCAAACAATGTATAGAGATACTTTATTCAGCTATGAAGAAGGTCGGTTTTTGAAGATGGAAGATGGTGAAAAACTAGCCAACAAAGTAAAAGATCATGAATTTGAAGTTGTTTCGGTTACCAAAAAGAAAGGAAAGGATTATGCGCCTAAATTATTTGATTTAACAGGATTACAGGTCTATTGCAATACGAAGTTTGGTTTTTCTGCGGAAGATACGCTCAATATTGTTCAAAAATTATACGAGCAGAAATTAGTAACTTACCCAAGGGTTGACACCACTTTTTTACCAAATGACGTCTATCCTAAAGTCGCTGGTATTTTAAAGAATTTGACCAAATATTCAGAATTGACAACACCACTTTTAGGTAAGAAAATAAAGAAATCCAATAAAGTATTCAATGACAAAAAAGTGACCGATCACCACGCCATTATTCCGACAGGTGTTGAAAGCCATCTACAACATAACCAACAATTAGTCTATGACATCATCACTCGCCGATTTATAGCTGTTTTTTATGATGATTGTTCCGTGTCGAATACCACTGTGATAGGAAAAGTGACAGATGTACACTTCAAAACAACGGGAAAAGAGATTTTGAGTAAAGGATGGCGAGTGGTCTTTGAAAAACCCAGCGAATCAAAAAGTTCTTCGACTTCCATCAATCTGACCGAAACGGTTCTCCCAACATTTTTAAAAGGGGAAAAAGGTCCACACGAGCCATCTTTTTTGGAAAAACAGACGAAAGCTCCTGCGCAATTTACAGAAGCTTCCCTCCTACGCGCTATGGAAACTGCTGGTAAACAGGTGGATGATGATGAGTTACGTGATTTGATAAAGGAGAATGGTATTGGACGACCATCCACTAGAGCCAATATCATCGAGACGCTTTTTAAACGAAATTACATTGTTAGAAATAAGAAGCAGGTATTGCCAACGCCTATTGGGATCCAATTGATCGATACTATCCAAAATGAATTATTGAAAAGTGCCGAATTGACTGGCCAATGGGAAAAACAACTCAAAGACATTGAAAAGGGAACCCATAGTGCTTCTGCTTTTATCAATAATATGAAGCGCATGGTAGATGAGTTGGTGTATGAGGTTCGTAGCGAGACTGTAAAAGCAAATATTTCATCAGCGCAACCATCAAAACCCTTAAAAAACAAAAAAAGGACAAAGCCTAAAGCTACTATCCCTGATATCATCAAATGCCCAAAATGTAAAAAAGGTACGGTTATCAAAGGCAAGGCTGCATATGGATGTAGTGATTATAAATCAGGCTGCAACTTTCTTTTTCCTTTTGATTCCATTAGAGTAAAAGCCAATGGTAAAAAATTAACTAAAGAACTTGTTTACAATATATTAAATGGGTCATATTAAAGCAGAAGTTCATATACATTTCAAGCTCTATAAGCCTTATGGTTATTTAAGTCAGTTTGAAAGCAATGCGCGTCACCAAAAAAATAGTAAGTTTTTGGGAGACTTTTTTGAATTTGCCGACGGCGTGATGGCTATTGGCCGTCTCGACAAAGATTCTGAAGGTTTATTGTTGTTGACTACAGATGGGCAGACAAGTTTTGAAATCAGTGCTAATTCTGTTGAAAAAGAATATTATACCCAAGTGGATGGTGATATAACCGATGAGGCTATCCAACAAATGAAGAAAGGTGTTGAAATAAGCATTGAAGGGAAAAAACATCTAACGAAATCCTGTGAAGTTATAAAAATTGACGCCCCAAACTTACCGGAACGCGCTAAACGAATACGCGATAATAGGCATGGTACTACTTCTTGGATTTCAATTACCATTGCTGAAGGCAAGTTTAGGCAAGTTCGTAAAATGACCTCCGCTGTGGGGTTTCCAACATTAAGATTAGTAAGGGTTCGTATTGGAAACAACCATTTGGATTCCATGCAGCCATCTGAAGTTATTCAAGTGGATTCTTTTTTTGATTAATGAATAGCCATCCATGTCAAAACCCCGTCTGATAGTAGACAGGGTTCGATATAAAATAGTATTTCAAGAGAGAATTATCTTGATACTTTTAAACTATACTTTCTTAACCTTCACAGCGTTCATCCCCTTCATACCTCGCTCTAATTCGTATTCAACTTTATCATTCTCCATGATATCGTCTAAAAGACCACTTACATGGCAGAAATATTTTTCGTTGTTTTCGGCATCGATGATAAATCCAAAACCTTTTGAGCTATCGTAGAATGATACTTTTCCTCTTCTGACCGGATCTTCTTCTTCGCCTTCCTCTTTTTTAGGAACACCTAAAACGATGTCTTCCGCATCAACTTTGATTTTGTCCGCTGGATCTGGCGGCGTGTCTGTTAGGTTGCCATAAGCATCTACGTAGGCCATTGGAATTCCTCCACCCCCACTTTCAGCTTTACGGGCTTCTTTTTTCTTTTGTTTTTCCTCACGCTTTTTAGCACGAGCTTTTTCTTTTTCAATTTTACTGTAGGTCTGTTGCGACTTTGCCATTCTTTATTTTAAATGATTAATATTTTAATGATTATATCACATAAAACATCATTTAGTTAGGCAATTATTAAGATTGAATTAGCTAAAAAACACTTCAGTGGATACAATGTGATGTTAAGATAGGAAATTTAACGCTAAATTCCCAATTTTGCTCAAAGATAAGAGATAGATTTATATTTTAGGAATAAATTTTATTCCTTGCGTTTGTAAGGTCTAATAATTAATCCCAGAGGTTTGTCATAAGTAAAGTAATTAATCATCCAATCAAGGAACGCACCAATTTTATTTCTAAATCCAACCAATGACATCACATGAACAAACATCCATACCAACCATGCGAACGTCCCTTGAAACTTCCATGCAGGTAAATCGACAACAGCTTTGTTACGACCAATAGTAGCCATGACGCCTTTATTAAAATACGAAAAAGGCTTCATCGATTTGTTATTTATGCGTCTTATTAAATTTTTGGTTAATCTTTTTGCCTGTTGTTTGGCTACAGGTGCCAGCATTGGTAAACCTTTCGGATTTTTTTCGGTTACACAAGCCGCTACATCTCCAATCGCAAAAACATTCTTGACATTTTTTACAGCGTTGAATTCATCTACTAAAATTCGACCACCATTAGTAATTGATTCTTTAGGAATCCCCTCAATACCTGCCGCTTTAACTCCTGCTGTCCAAATAACGGTGTCCGTTTCAAAATCTTCACCATCAGCGATTTTTAGGATTGAACCATCATAATCTTCCACTTTTGCATTTAAATACACTTTAACCCTTAATCTTTTAAGATACGACAGAGTCTTTTCTGAAGCATGTTCAGACATGGCCGACAACAATTCAGGAGCCATTTCATAGAGATGGATTTGCATTTTTTCAAAATCCAAGTCAGGAAAATCCTTCGGCAACACATAATGTTTCATTTCAGATAAGGCTCCCGCCAATTCAATGCCTGCCGGACCTCCGCCTACAATGGCAACGTTCATCAAATGGTCAATAGATTCATCTTTGGGTTTTGCCAGTGCTTTTTCAAGGTTTTCATAAATATAACTGCGCATGTTCAACGCATCAGGAATTGAATTGAGTGTCAATAATTTATTTTTAACGGGTTCAAAATTGAAAAAATTGTTGGTGCTACCGGTAGCAATAACCAAATAATCGTAGGTTATATCTCCTATGGATGTGTGAAGACTTTGATTATCTGTATCAACTTTTTCAACTTTCGCCATTCGAAAGCTTATATTCTTTTGATTTCTAAAAATCCGTCTTACCGGATAAGCGATGCTGTCTGGCTCTAAACCTCCTGTTGCAATCTGATACATTAGGGGCTGAAAATTATGGTAATTATGTTGGTCAATTAACAGAACTTCAACGGGTTTATTTTTGAGTGATTTAGCTATTGTGATGCCGCCGAAGCCAGCGCCAATGATGACAATTTTTGGATGAACTTGAGAAGACATTAAGTTTGAATTTAGATGAATCTAATAGTGAATAATAGTAAGACAAAAATACAAAATCATTCGGTTACTTTTTTTGGTGTCTTTTTATTATTGGAAATTGGAAATCTTTTTTTGATGCATTAAACAGAATAATTATCTAGGCTTAAGACCATCAATTGAATGCGATTTAGAAAACAGGTTTAGAAAATCATGGGTCACATGGTTTGTTTTTTTAAACCCCAAACCAGTTGCTTATCTGCTGAAAAGCACTTTTCAAAATATTCGTACTGATTTCAAAAAGAACTTGGTGTATTCAGCACAGGAAAACATAACGAATTATCATAGAAAATTGGATATTCATTTTTTGAATATATTTGTCAAATATTTTTCAAAAAAACACCACTTTTAGTCGGGAAGAATTAGGCGAAGTGTGATTAATTATTTAATTTTAACTAACATTAAACAAACTATATGAGCTTTATTTCAGAAAATGTGATTCCTGGTCATTACGGCAAAAAATTTACAACTGATGCGAATAATAAAGAGGAATTTCAGCAAATTTATGATGCCTTAATTAATATAGAGGGTATTAAAAATATCCTATTTGAGGAAGGAAGCAATCCTACAGTATTTGTAGTTCAAACCAATAAAGTGGTGCGTGTCGAAGATATTAAGAACAAGGTTAAACTACTGAATTTACACGCAATTCCAACAGGCCTTTTCTTTCCATTGGCTTAATTCAGTTACTCTTTTATGAGTATTAAAGTTGCTTTTTTGTCGGTCGCCAGGTACCAATTATTTCTGGAGATGTTGGTCTCTTGATCATCATACAATTGGAACTCTGCCGTATTGAAACCAAGAGCCCCTTGGTTGAGAGCATAAAAATCTATTTTGTTGATACCTGCCTCTAAAGGTATTTTAAATGTTTTGAAGCCATTTGTTAGTGCTAATCTAGCTATGACAACTTTGTCATTAAGTAAAACCTTTATAAGATCACCGTCTTCCTGACCAAAATCTCTACAAACTATATTTGCGTACTCACTTTTCGTTTTAAAATCCCCTAAAAACTGATCACCCAAAAGCTCGGGTGGTATGTTTTCATAGATCTCAAGCTGTTTTTTGCGCTTTTCATCAGCCCACTTTTCCTCAAAAATTTGTCCAGGATTTAACAAAGTGCTTTTTTCCATCATTGAAAATTCCTTTTCAGAGGGTTTCATAGTCACTTTGTTTTTGACAGGAATGCCACTTAAGTTTTCTTTGGGTGTGGTAAGACTTGGTTTAGTCTCTGGTTTAGTCTCTGGTTTAATAATAATTGGCGTCGCTGGTGGATCTTTCTTTTCTTCCTTTTTTTCTTCGGCAGGAATTGGTATGGATTTTTCAGTCGTCTTTTCCTGCGCCATTATAGCCAGTGTGGAAAATAAAAAAAGACCTAAAAGAAGTTTAAATTTCATAACAGTAATTAGACTTTTGTCTATTTGGGAATGGTTATAACAAAAACTATTCCTAATGTCGAAACTAACGAATATTTATTAGTAAAATTTGAAAGAAAATGTTAAAACTTCCCATTGAAACTTAATCGTAATCTTCTGACATATTCATCCATTAACCAATCTTTATAGTTTTGGGTACTGTTCATGATGCAGTAACAATACTGTTTGATGCGGTAACCAATATCATCTAGCAATAATTGTGTCATGGCTCGTGCCTCCTGAATGGTCTCACTGTTTTCAATACATATTTTTGAGTGCTGTTCTATGGAGCGTTCGATGGCAGTAAAGGACTTTAAACCGTTGTTGATAGCGTCTGTATATTCAGCTTTTATATCAAAATCAATAGTCTTGGATTTTTTGAATTTTCTCCTGGTGGAGTCTGGCATGACATACACAAAATCGCGTTCGATATCTTCGTCATTTCGAAGATTATCAAGATACATGTCCGGATATTTGAAAATATGATGCCAATCGACTGATTGGTTCCAAGGACCAAAACGAACTACGTTATTTCCTAGATCTAATACCAAAAACTTTTTCTTGTTTGTCAAAATTCTAGATCCACGACCGATCATTTGAAAATAAAGCGTCAACGAACGTGTGGCACGATTTAAAATAACCGATTCTACCGTTGGTTCATCAAAACCAGTTGTAAGAATACTCACAGAGGTTAAAATGCCATCTGGAGTGTTTTTAAACCACTTAAGGATGTCTTTTCGCTCTTGTTTATTGCAAGTATTGTCAAGATGCCTGATGTTATATCCGGCTCTTTTAAATGTATAATACACTTCTTTTGAGGTGTTGATTCCGTTATTGAATATCAAGGTCTTTTTACCCTTCGACATTTCTTCGTAAGCAAACATGAGTTTACTCAACATATGGGAATTTGTGTAAAGTGCTTCTGAAGATTTAACGGTATAATCACCATTTATACCAATTTTAAGAGTGTTGAGCTCCACATCAAAATTGTACATTTCAGCTTCCGCCAAAAATCCATTTTTAATTAAGGTTGATATGCCATCGCCAACTATCAATCGGTTATAGTTGTCTTTCATTGGCAATTTAATATTGCTGCTCAAGGGTGTTGCTGTCACTCCTAGAATGAGACAATTCTCAAAAAATTTTAACAACTTACGGAACGAATTGTAATGTGCTTCATCGATAATAACCAAACCAACATCCTCTAGTTTTAGTTTTTTATCATTCAGACGGTTGTTTAAAGTTTCAACCATGGCCACAAAACACTTGTACTGGTCTTGATCGGGTAATTCTTTAACCTTACTGTTTATGATTTTATTTTTTACTTCAAAACCCGATAACATTTTTGAGGTTTGCTTACAAAGCTCAATGCGGTGCGTTAGAATTACAACCTTTTTATTGTGGTTTTTTATATAACGACGAACGATTTCAGAAAAGATAACTGTCTTCCCTCCTCCTGTAGGTAACTGATAAAGTAAGTTGTAATTGTCTGAAGATGTATCGAATACGTCAAAAATACGATTGAGGTCAGCAAGCTGATAATCGTAAAGGTTCTTTTTTTGTTGTTGTTGTTTTTCTATTTCGATAATATCAGACATATAGCTAGCTTCTTCAAAAAAAATTCGTACAAAATTAAGACATTCATAAGGTTATTTGGTTTTATTTTTGAAAAGATTTGATAAAATACTCTTTAACAATGATTTAAAAAGTTAGTAGTATCCTATAGGAAGATACTAAAAGTCAAAAAAAAAAGAAGAGAAACTTTATAGGTCTCTCTTCTTAAGTCGTATCGATTTTGTCTATTTATGAAATGTCAATTCGCTTTGCAGGCTTTTCTTTTGCCTCCTCACGTTTTGGCAAATGAACAGTTAAAATACCTTCTTTGTATTGAGCCTTGATAGCATCAGACTCCACTGTGTCTGGTAAGGTAAACGTTCTTTTGAATGATGAATATCCAAATTCTCTACGTGTGTAATTTTCTTCTTTCTCTTCATATTGTTCTTCTTTTTCAGAAGAAATGGAGAGAGTTTTATTTTCTACGTCGATATTGAAATCAGATTTTTTCATACCTGGAACTGCTATTTCCAAAAAGAATTCATCTTTATTTTCCTTAATATTTACCGCTGGAAGCGTTATTCCAGTATTAAAATTGGAAAGAAAACCTGTTCCTAATCCGGTTTCAAATAAATCGTCAACCCAAGTTGATAAACTTGGTAAAGATGTTCTGTTTCGTCTTGTTGAAACTTCAGCATCGTTATTTGGCATTTTTGCTAAAATTGTCATAGTAAATCAAATTTATAAGTTAAACTTTATTTTCTATCTATACTTCTTCAAAAAAAACACCAAAGCAATATTTGAGTGAGAATCTGACATTTTTTCAAGTTTCAACAGTATTTGTAAGACATTTTGACACTTTTACTATTCTACTACCCTGTTGAATATTAAGTGCTTATATGTTAAATAATGTTAAATCATTACCTTGTTATGCAAAGTACTGTAACAAATCTTTAATTGTGTCGTCTATTTTATATAAGCAAGCAACAAACAATTAAAATTTAGAAATTATGAGAACTTTAAACAGTAACAAATTAACAGGAACGTTTCACAATACAAAAAGTGAATCTTGGAACAGAAAGAGACGTTTCTTAAGATAACGAACAAAAGAACTAATTTATCAATCAATAAAAAATATAATCATGAGAACTTTAAACAACGACAATTTAACAGGAACATTTCACGACACCAAAAGTGAAACATGGAACAGCAAAAGACGTTATACGAACTAACGAGCTTAAGATCATCAATCAAAAACAATCAAACCAAAAGCCATGAAAACTTTATCTAAAATTATTGACGATTCCAACGGTCTTTATGACGACACGGAAACAATAAGAAAGTAACATCAATCAACCAAAGTAGCATCAATCAATCAGTGTAATTGAAAACTGGCAAGCTAATCACTTGCCAGTTTTTATTTGGCATCGTATTTGTGATTTCTTTAACAAATCCTTAAAAACTTCACATTATGAGACACTCAAGACACACTGCGCCTAAAGTGAATGCTGGCTCCATGGCTGATATTGCTTTTCTATTATTGATTTTCTTTTTGGTCACCACTACTATTTCGGCGGATAAAGGCATCAATAGAAAACTCCCTGAAATCTGTCCTCCAGGTGTCGATTGTAATACACCAATAAAGGAGCGAAATATTTTGAGAATTTCCATAAATGGAAACGACGAATTGTTTGTTGAAAATAATATCGTTTTAATTAAAGAGTTGAAACAGGTCGTAAAAGCATTTTTGGACAATAATGCTGATAAAACATGTGATTATTGTAAGGGTTTAAACGATCCAGATTCCTCTGACGACCCTGCGAAAGCAGTTATTTCTTTAGAAAACGATAAGCAGACTTCCTATAAAATGTATATCGCTGCACAGGATATTTTGTCTTTAGCTTATTATGAACTTCGTGAAGCGTATGCCATAAATGTTTTGAAAAAAACGTCTCAAGATTTGTCTGAAAACGATTTGAAAAAAATCAAAAAGGCCTATCCCTTTATCCTATCTGAAGCCGAAACGAGGTAGTATTATTTTATTTTTGATTAGGTAATCACAAGACATTTTGGTCAAATAATGTATCCATTAATGCCAAACTCTTTTTGTGAACTCTCTCCTCTGAAAAAAAAATTATTTTTTATTCTTTTTAAGTTGAATTCTATAATCAATACAGACCTTTCGTCTCCCCCATTTTCTCGCAGCTTGAATATCATTACCCATATATATATCGATTTTATTTTTCCATTTAGGGTGCATTTTATCCTTTACTAAATATAGGCCTTCAAATCCTTCAATGACCACAGGAGTGTTATGCTTGAGACCTTTACGAATTAAATCTCTAGATACTGCAATATATTTCATTCCGGGTTTAAGACTATCTCCGAAAGCAGTGATGTTTGGATTTCCGTCAGTTTGAGCAACTGTCGAATTATAAGCACTTGCAGTCACCATTAAAGAGTCCCATTTGTATTGTCTTGTTGGTAATTCCTTTTCCTTACAAGAAACTAAAAGCAAGATTATCGATAAATAGCAGAATCTCAATGCCATATACAATTGATTGGTTTTTAAATATACGATTTAATTCAATTTGAATGGCTTTTTTGTAAATTCACGCTTATTTTTAATATAACCACATGAAAAACTTAATATTATTTATTTGTTTACTATTCACTATTTTTTCTTGTAAAAACGATTCTAAATCTATGGATACCAACACTAAAAGTCAAGATTCCATCGCACTGGTTGAGCGTGCCAAAGAGATTCACAAACGAGTTATAACCCTTGATACGCATTGCGACATCAATATTAAGAATTTTACGGACTCGATCAATTATACACAGGATTTGAATATTCAAATCAACCTCCCAAAAATGAATGCTGGCGGACTGGATGTCGCTTGGTTCATCGTATATACTGGTCAGGATACGCTCTCAAATAAGGGCTATGAAAAGGCATATGAAAATGCAATTTCTAAATTCGACGCGATTCATAGATTGTGTGAAGAAATTGCGCCAGACAAAATTGAATTGGCAATGACTTCCGATGATGTACGACGCATCGTAAAGTCAGGAAAGAAAGTAGCGATGATTGGGATTGAAAATGGTTACCCTATCGGGAAAGACATCAAAAATGTTGAAAAATTCTACAATCTTGGAGGCCGTTATATGTCATTGGCTCATAATGGCCACAGTCAGTTGAGCGACAGCAATACTGGTGAGGAGGATAATGTTTGGTTGCATAATGGTTTAAGTAATTTAGGCAGGGAGGTTATTAAAGAAATGAATCGAGTCGGGATGATGATTGATGTATCCCATCCATCTAAAGAAGCGATGAAACAGATGATAGAATTGACCAACGCACCAATTATTGCCTCACATTCAGCTGCACGTGCACTTTGTGACCACAGTCGTAATCTTGATGATGAACAATTAGAATGGCTGAAAGAGAATGGTGGTGTGGTTCAAACTGTTGCTCTTTCTTCATATCTCAATACGGAAAAGCATAACAAAAGAGCTGAAGCTGAAACTGAAGTGAAGAAAGAAATTATGGAATCCAGAAATATCGCTTATTTGGAACGATCAGATTTGAAAAAAATGAGTTCGGAAGCAAGAGATTCCTATTATGATCTAATGGATGAAATTCAGCCAATGATTGACGAACGTCTTGCAGAAATGAAAGACATTCCTCCTGCTGTAAATGTTTCTGATTTCGTGGATCACATCGATTATATTATTAAGAAAATTGGTATTGAACATGTTGGTATCAGCAGCGACTTTGATGGAGGCGGTGGTATTGAGGGTTGGAGAAATGCTTCAGAAACCTTTAATATCACCTTGGAACTTGTGAAACGTGGTTATACCGAAGATGAAATTGCCATGCTCTGGAGTGGCAATTTACTACGTGTATTAGATAAAGTGCAGGCTGTGTCCAATGAAATGAAGAAAAATTAATACTTTAATACCTCTCTCAAGGCCGTTTCAAATTTTCCTTTTGCTAAATATTGGTTTTCTAACTGGTTTATAAATGGAATCGGTGTTTCCATACTAGCGACGCGTTTTACTGGTGCATCGAGGTATTCAAAACAGTTTTCCATAATTAAAGCAGATAGGTCACTCCCGATGCCTCCAAACATAGAATCTTCCTGTAATATAATCGCTCGGCCAGTTTTCATAACTGACGTATAGATGGCTTCTGTATCAAGTGGTTGGAGACTTCTTAAATCGATTAAATCAGCATCAATATCTTCATTTTTATTCAAAGTTTCTAAAGCCCAATGAACGCCAGCACCATAAGTAATGATAGTGATGTCAGTACCTTCTTTTAACATTGAAGCTTTCCCAAATGGAATCGTAAAATAATCTGTTGGCACTTCCTGACGAATCGTTCTATAAAGTGCTTTATGCTCAAAATACAATACAGGGTTTGGATCGTTGATGGCTGTTGCCAATAAGCCTTTTGCGTCGTAAGGAAACGCTGGATAAACTACTTTCAATCCTGGGGTTTTTGTGAACCAAGCTTCATTTGTCTGCGAGTGAAAAGGGCCAGCTGCCACGCCACCACCACAGGGCATTCTAATCACAACATCCGCTTTTTCATTCCATCTGTAGTGTGACTTCGCCAAATAATTTACAATTGGATTGAATCCAGAACTTACGAAATCTGCAAATTGCATTTCTACAACTGCCTTCATACCCGCAATGGATAATCCCATTGCCGTCTCAATAATTGCAGATTCACAGATCGGTGTATTGCGAACACGTTCATTACCAAATTCTTCAACAAATCCCTCGGTAATCTTAAATACGCCTCCATATTCAGCAATGTCCTGCCCCATGATCACCAAGTCCTTATGGCGCTGCATGGACTGTTTCAATCCTTGTGATACCGCATCAATAAATCGTATTTCTTCGTTATTTGATTTTGATTCAAAATGTTGATAATCAAATATTTTATATACATCATTTAACTCAACACTTTCACTGGGTATGATCGCTTCTTCTTCAAATGCCAGCTTCATACCTTCCTCGATTTCTGACTTTATTTCATTATGATATTCGGTGTCTTTAGCCGGTGATAATACTTTCTCTTGTAACAAATAATTCCTAAAATTTGCGATTGGATCTTTGGCTTCCCAAGATGCCATTAATTCAGTAGGTACATATTTGGTGCCACTCGCCTCTTCATGACCTCGCATTCTAAATGTTTTGAACTCTATTAAAATTGGTCTTGGACGCTTACGAAGACTTTCTGCAAGCTTAAGCATTTTGGTGTAAACTTCAATAATATTATTGCCGTCTAGAATAAACGAATCCATGCCATAGCCTTTACCTCTATCGGCTAAATCCTTACAGTTGTATTGCTCGTTTGTGGGAGTTGACAAACCATATCCATTATTTTCTATACAAAAAATCACTGGCAATTGCCAGACGGAAGCTACATTCAAAGCTTCATGAAAATCACCTTCGCTAGTTCCTCCTTCTCCAGTAAACACAACGGTTACTTGATTTTTGCCTTTAAGGTTGCTTGCCAGCGCGATGCCATCTGCTATACCTAATTGTGGGCCAAGATGTGAGATCATGCCAACAATATGAAACTCTTGAGTGCCAAAATGAAAGGAGCGGTCTCTTCCTTTAGTAAAACCATTGGCTTTTCCTTGCCATTGACTGAATAATCGTTGTAAGGGAATGTTTCTGGTTGTGAACACGCCTAAATTACGGTGCAGTGGTAAAATGTATTCATTGTTTTGTAATGCCATAGTAACGCCCACTGAAATCGCTTCTTGGCCAATTCCGGAAAACCATTTGGAAACTTTACCCTGTCGCAACAAAATCAGCATCTTCTCCTCTATCAATCGAGGTTTCAACATGTTTTTATAAAGTTGCAATAGAATTCTATCGTCTAGGTTTCTTTTATCGTAGGTAATATGGTTCTTTATAGATGTCAGCATGGTGGTCGTATTACATATAAAACTCAAATGTAACTAAAAATTGCTTTTATCAAGGTTAAAGCCTCTTTTTTTTAAGCATCATCTAGATGCCGGATTTGTTACTATTTTCCTTACTTTTGTAGGTAGCAATAAATTTAAAAATAATTACTATGAATGCCATACCAAGTGTAAATCTTGAAGATTTTCTATCAGGTGATCCCATTAGAAAACAAAAGTTTATTGATGAAATTGGTAAAGCCTATGAAGAAATTGGCTTTGTTGCTTTAAAAGGTCATTTTTTGGATGATAAGCTAGTAGATACTTTATATAGTGAGGTCAAGAATTTTTTTGCTTTACCTCTTGAAGTGAAAGAGACCTATGAAATTCCTGGTATTGGCGGACAACGAGGCTATATATCATTTGGTAAAGAAAGTGCGAAAGGAAAGAAAGAAGGCGATTTGAAAGAATTTTGGCATTTTGGACAGTACGTTGAAGATGATCCAGAACGTGCTAAAGAGTATCCTGCAAATGTGGAAGTATTAGAACTTCCTAAATTCAACGAAGCAGGTAAAGAAGCATACCGAATGCTAGAAAAAACTGCCAAGTATGTATTGAGAGCACTGGCGCTTCACCTTGATCTTGAAGAAACTTATTTTGATAAGTATATCCACAATGGAAATTCTATTTTAAGACCGATACATTATCCACCTATCAAAGAAGAACCTAAAGACGCAGTTCGCGCTGCAGCACATGGAGATATCAACCTAATTACCTTATTGATGGGTGCACAAGGTCGGGGATTACAGGTTCAAAACCACAAAGGTGAATGGGTAGATGCCATTGCCCAGCCTGATGAATTGATGATTAATGTTGGTGATATGCTGTCCCGCCATACCAATAACAAACTAAAATCTACAATACACCAGGTCATTAATCCTCCAAGAGAACTTTGGGGAACGTCTCGCTATTCTATTCCATTTTTCATGCATCCTGTCAGCGAAATGAAATTGGATGTATTAGAGAGCTGTATCGATGAAAAAAACCCGAAGCAATTCGAAGACATTACAGCTGGTGAGTTTTTACACGAGCGTTTGGTAGATTTAGGACTGATTAAAAAATAGTTTGCAGAATAATTGTACACTAAATACTGAAAAAGATGGATTTGCAAGACCAACTCAAAAAGCTGTTTCCTCAACATACACCAGAAATTAACGAAGACGCCGAGGAAACTTCAGACATTTGGCTTCAAGATGATCCAATTATCTGTAAATATGAAAAACGTAAAGGAAAGCCAATCACTATTCTTGAAGGATATACAGGTGCAACCGAAGATTTCAAAATCTTGACAAAGGAACTAAAAACGAAGTTGAGTGTTGGAGGAAGCTTTAAGGACGATAAGATTATCATTCAAGGTGATTATCGAGATAAAATAATGCAAATCTTGAAAGAAAAAGGGTTTGCTGTAAAACGTGTTGGCGGATAAATGAATAAAAAAATACTTCATATTACCAATGGTGAAAGCCTGACCAATTATTTAAAAGAGTTGGATTTCGATGGCGATATTTTAACATGGCAAGAAATGTTATGTGAAGGACCCACAACTGAAATTATTGATTCTGATGAGTTTTTTAAAGTCAGAAAAGAGTTTTTACATGAATTTTATGATATCGAAGTTGATGAAGAAGAATTCAGGAGTGAAATATCCATTTTAAACCATTCTAAAAACTATTCAGAAATTATTTTATGGTTTGAATATGATTTGTTTTGCCATATCAATCTTATTGCCGTCATCAATTTGATACAACAGAAAAATATAAAAGTACCGATTTTTCTTGTTTGCAGTGGACGTGTAGAGGGCGAAAAGGATCTAAAAGCACTTTCCGAATTGAAGCCAAATCAATTGAGAAAGCATTATGATGATAAAATAAAATTATCAAAAGAGGATATAGATTTAATGAAATCACTCTGGAAAACGTACTGTGGAAAAGATCATAATTTGTTTAAACCTGACATCGTTAAAAAATCATCATTCCCTTACTTAAGCAATTGTCTAAAGGCGCATCTACAACGGTTTCCCGATTCTATATCAGGTTTGGCTGGTTTGGAATTGAATATTTTAACAATAGTTAAGGATTACAATATTAAATCGAAACAACATTTGTTGGGTTATGCTCTAAATTATCAAGGTTATTTCGGTTATAGTGATATTCAATTTATCCGAATCATAGAAAAATTGTCAGTGTTTTTTGATATAAATGAAAGCAGCATAAAATTGAATCGAAAGGGGCACGAAGTTATAATAGGCCAACATAACTTTATCTCCGAGTTAAGAAGCGAAATGTATTTTGGTGGTGTAAAAAAATATGATTTTCTTTTTAGCAAATCTCAAAACGAAATCATTAAAACTGTATAAATGCCTATAAAAGCATCAGAACTTATTTTAAATCCGGATGGAAGTGTCTATCACCTCAATTTACGTCCGGAACATATTGCTCACACTATTATTACTGTAGGTGATCCAGATCGTGTCGATAAAGTGACTAACTATTTTGACCATGTGGAATTTCAAACTAAAAAAAGAGAGTTCCATACGCAAACAGGTACTTATAAAGGCAAACGTATTAGTGTTATTTCCACAGGAATAGGCACAGATAATATAGATATTGTGCTTAACGAGTTGGACGCACTAGTTAACATCGATTTGGAGAAAAGAGAAGTTAAATCAGAGTTAACCTCCCTAGATATCATTCGTATAGGTACATCTGGCTCCATTCAAAAGGAAATTCCGATTAATGCGTTTCTTATCAGTGAGTATGCTGTTGGTTTTGATAGTCTTTTGCATTTCTATGAAAGTAAACATGTGCAATATGAAGATATTTCCAACGCTTTACTAAAACACACAGATTGGTCAGAAGCAAAATCAAAACCATATGTAGTTAAATGTGATGAAGCCTTAATGAAAAAGTTTTATTCTGACAAAACCTTTAAAGGGTTTACAGCAACAAACGTAGGTTTTTATGGTCCACAGGGTAGAATTCTCCGCTTATCACTAGAAGACAATGAATTGAATGACAAGTTGGCAAATTTTGATTATGAAGGCATGCCAATAACAAATATGGAGATGGAAACTGCAGGCATTTATGGTCTGTCAAAACTTTTAGGCCATAAAGCTTTGTCCATGAATGCTATAATAGCCAATAGAGCGACTGGAGAATTTACAAAGGATTCCAAAAAAGTAGTCGATGATTTGATAATCTATTGTTTAGAAAAATTAGTGCAATAGAGTCTATAAAAAAGTAAATTATAAATTTTGGCGGTTTGCGCCTTCTAGAGAAATCTAAAAAAATTGAAAACTGTAAAAATAGGAGGAGTTCCAGAGCATTTTAATCATGCATGGTACTTAACTCTTAAAAACGGCGAATACAAAGCAAAAGGCATCAATTTACGTTGGGAGGACTTTCCTGGAGGCACTGGCCAAATGACGCAAGCATTGAGAATTGGTGATATCGATATGGCTGTCATACTAACTGAAGGGATCATAAAAGATATTATCGAAGGCAATCCAAGCAAAATTGTGCAAACGTTTGTGCAGTCGCCATTAATTTGGGGAATTCACGTATCACATCATTCCCAATTCGAAACAATTGCAGATTTAAAAGGACAGCGCGCAGCTATTAGCCGTTTTGGTTCGGGTTCTCATTTAATGGCATATATCAATGCAGAAAATAATCATTGGAATCTTGATAAAGATCTAAAATTTGAAGTTATACAAGATTTGGACGGAGCAGTAAAAGCTTTAACTAATGGTGGTGCTGATTATTTTATGTGGGAACGATTCATGACTAAACCTCTTGTGGACGATGGGATATTTCGATGTATAAACACCTTGCCTACTCCTTGGCCTTGCTTTGTTGTAGCTGTAAGGGATGAGTTTTTAGAATCTAACGAAGGTGATGTAAAGGAGATTTTAGACATCATCAATAACACAACAACGGAATTTAAGAATATACCAAGTATCGACAAGACCATTGCAAACAGATATGGTCAAAAACTTGAGGATGTCCAAGAATGGTTGTCATTGACAGAATGGTCACAAGAAATTTTAGATGAAAATGCAGTTCAAAAAATTCAGGATGAATTGTGGGAACTCAACATTATAACGAAAAGAAAACCTTACAATCAAATAGTTAAAAAATTATAGGTTTTTAGTGTTAAAGTTTAACAATACTTTAAGTTTTAGGCGCTTGATGTGCTTTTTTCCAAAAAAATAATTACATTTGTTAGACCAGATTGTCAAATTCCTAACTTGACATTAACCTGACTGCTATGATAATGATAATTACTCTGACACTTTCTTTTTTAGTTGCGTTAAATTTTTTTCTATTGTTCTTCAGTTGCAATAAATCATCCAAAAAAGAGATTGTAAATAAAACTCAAGTTAGAGAAAGCATTATTGCAAGAAAATATGTCACTGGGAAACTGTCTAATTCTCATTTAGTTACCAATCAATTGCCTTCAGCCCAACTTGCTCCAACTGGGAGTTAGTCTTACTAAAATGCTTATTTCCGAACCAATAGCCTCTATTTGCACTTAATGGCGAAGGATGTCCTGAGGTTAATATACGATGTTTGGTGGCATCAATCAGTTTTGCTTTTTGTTTAGCAAAACCTCCCCAAAGTAAAAACACAACCTTGTCCTTTTCATCACTGATAGTCTTAATCACTAAATCAGTAAACACTTCCCAGCCTTTATTTTGATGGCTCGCAGCTTGATTGGCACGTACTGTCAATGTTGCATTTAAAAGTAATACCCCTTGATTTGCCCAACGTTCTAAGTTACCAGATTTTGGATATTGAATGCCTAAATCTGCTTCCATTTCTTTAAAAATATTCATCAACGAAGGCGGATGGGCAATGTCATCATTCACAGAAAAGCACAACCCATTCGCTTGACCATCACCATGATAAGGATCCTGACCAATAATAACTACTTTCAACATATCAAATGGGCACCAATCAAAAGCAGCAAATATTTGTTTTCCGGGAGGATAACAGCTATAAGTTTGATATTCTTCTTTTACAAATTCTGTTAATTCTTTAAAATACGGCTTATCAAATTCTTCTTGCAAGTATGGCTTCCAACTTTTATGTATATCGACGTTCATTTTTACGATTCTAATTAAATTCCAAATTAATACTATCTTTAGACATATAAAACCAACCAATTGAAAAAATTCAAATTTCCGACTGCACAGACAGTCCTTATAATCATTTGTGCATTTGTGGCAATTCTCACATGGTTGATTCCAGCAGGAAAGTATAACACTTTAACCTATCAAAATAAAGATAACAGTTTCTCTATCATGGAGACTTCTGGCACTAAAAATCTTCCAGCCACACAAAAATCTTTGGATGAACTTAAAATTAAAATTCCTATTGATAAGTTTACGGATGGAAGCATTTGGAAACCTGTATCAATTCCTAATACCTACAAGCGAGTTGATGCAAATCCGCAGGGTTTGGCTGAATTTATACAGTCGCCAATAAAAGGTGTTATCGAAGCAGCCGATATTATTTTTCTAGTGTTAATTATTGGAGGCCTCATTGGAATTATGAACTTAACTGGAGCCTTTGATGCTGGGATTGCTTGGTTAGCTATTGCTCTTAAAGGGAACGAATATATTCTCATTATCCTAGTAACACTATTGGTTGCTTTAGGAGGTACAACTTTTGGGCTTTCCGAGGAAACCATTGCCTTCTACCCTATTTTGATTCCTGTTTTCTTGGCAGCCAAATATGATGCAATGGTAGCATTAGCCTCAATTTATATTGGTTCCACTATCGGATTTATGATGTCGACAGTAAATCCGTTTTGTACAATTATAGCATCTGATGCAGCAGGAATCAATTGGACAGATGGTCTCAATGGGCGTATTGTTATGTTCGTGTTGGGCCTCATCATATGTATTTTATATATTTTGCGATATGCGAAGCGTATCAAAAATGATCCCACAAAGTCAATCATTTATGATCAAAAAGAAGACATTGAAAATGCATTTAAACATAACGTTGATACTAGTGATTTAGAACTTACTTGGAGATTAAGGCTTATTTTATTTTTATTTGCAATGGCTTTCGTTATCATGATTTATGGTGTGTCTCAACTAGATTGGTGGTTTATAGAGATGACCTCAGTGTTTTTGGCGGCTGCCATTCTTATTGGTTTTATCGCAAAAATTAATGAAGTTAAATTTGTAGATGCATTTGTTAAAGGCGCAAATGAATTGTTGGGAGTGGCATTTATTATTGGTATAGCTCGTGGGGTAACAATTCTTATGAACGATGGAATGATTAGTGACACTATTCTATTTTATGCAAGCAATGTTACTGAAGGAATGAATAAGGGTGTGTTCATTAACTCAATGTTCTATATCTATTCAGGTTTGTCGTTCTTTATTCCATCATCCTCTGGCATGGCTGTTTTAACAATGCCTATCATGTCACCTTTAGCAGATACCGTTGGAATTGGTCGGGAGATGATTGTGAATGCCTATCAATTTGGAATGGGTTTATTTTCTTTTGTTAATCCCACAGGACTCATTCTAGCATCATTAGCGATTGTAAAAGTTAGGTTTGATAGATGGCTAAAATTTGTAATGCCTCTCGTTATTATTCTTGCAATATTCACAATGATCGTTTTGACTATATCTGTCTATTTATAGAGATTGATACTCCTTAAATTTCCCTAAATTTGTCTTTTGAACGCCATTTAAGAGAAGAATGATCCACATTCACGAAAAGACATTACAAGACATAGAATTCCATAAAGTGTTGCAACAGGTTTCTGAATACTGCATCACAGCATTAGGTGCAGAAAACACCCTGTCAATTTATCCTTTTTCGTCAAAGGAAGCTGTTCTGAATGCCTTGCACTATACAAATGAATATCTGGCCTCTTTCGCAAATGACAACCGAATTCCCAATCATGGTTTTGAACCTATTACAAGAGAACTTCAATATTTAAAAATAGATAATTCGGTTTTAGAAACATCAAGTTTCAAAAAGATAGCTGCAATGTCATTAACATGTAGTGATATTATTCTTTTCTTGAAAAAGTTTGAAGACTATTATCCACAACTATATCAATTTTCGTCTGAGATTGAAGTATCAAAAGCAATCGTTGAAAAAATTGATGCCGTTATCGACAGATTCGGCGATGTCAAGGACAACGCAACTGACGCTTTATTCCGGTTACGGCAGGACATTAATTCCGTAAAGGGCAAAATCAATCAAAGTTTCACATCGGCACTTAACACCTATAACTCGCTTGAATACCTAGATGATATTCGAGAATCGGTTATGGACAATAAACGAGTATTGGCTGTAAAGGCCATGTATCGAAGGAAAGTCAAAGGTGCTATTTTGGGTGGTAGCAAAACAGGCAGTATCGTTTATATTGAACCAGAAACCACGTTCAGATATACAAGGGAATTGAATAATTTGGAGTTTGACGAGCAAGAAGAAGTCAAACGCATCTTAAAACAATTGACGGAATTCATCCGCCCGTTCGCTTCGCTGTTGAATGAATATCAATCATTTCTTACTGCAATAGATGTCATTTCTGCAAAAGCTAAGTATGCGAATGAGATAAAGGCTATTTTGCCCGATATCAATCAGGAAAAACATATCTACTTGAAGGATGCATATCATCCGTTATTATTGATTTCAAATCAGAAGAAAAAGATAAAAACATTTGCGCAGTCGATTGAACTAACGCCAGAAAACAGAATTATCGTTATTTCTGGACCGAATGCTGGCGGTAAAAGCATCACATTGAAAACAGTTGGCTTGCTTCAGGTAATGATTCAAAGTGGCTTTTTAATTCCTGTGCATGAACGTAGTACAATTTGTTTATTTGATCGTATTTTGAGTGATATTGGTGATAACCAATCAATTGAAAATCATTTGAGCACCTATAGTTATCGCTTAAAGCAAATGAATTATTTCTTAAAAAAATGCAATAAAAACACATTGTTTTTAATTGATGAATTCGGAACAGGAAGTGACCCAGAACTTGGAGGCGCTTTGGCAGAAACATTTTTAGAAGAATTTTATCATCGTGAAGCATATGGCATTATCACAACCCATTACTCTAATTTGAAGATCCTTGCGAATGAATTGCCATACATGCAAAATGCCAATATGATGTTTGATGAAAAGAGTTTGGAGCCAATATACAAGTTGGCTTTGGGACAAGCAGGAAGCTCATTCACTTTTGAAGTTGCACAAAAAAACGGAATACCATACAGTTTAATCAATCGTGCAAAGAAGAAGATTGAACGAGGAAAAGTGAGATTTGATGCTACGATTGCTAAACTTCAAAAAGAACGTTCTAAACTAGAAAAGACTGAACAATCACTTAAAATCAATGAACGGAAAACCCAATCGGAAGCTGAAAAATTAGAAGAGATCAATGCCAAAATTCAGAAGAAACTGGAGAGCTATCAAGAGTTGTACGATAGCAATCAACGTTTGATTTATCTAGGGCAAAAGCTCAATGATTTGTCTGAAAAATATTTTGACACTAAAAAGAAGCGTGAATTGATGGATGAACTTTTCAAATTGGTCCAAATTGAAAATTCCAAACGGAAAAAAGTATCTGTCAAACAAAAACAGGCTCAAAAAGCAAAGGAGAAAAAGGTCATCCAAGAAGCAGAAAAAACAGTCGAAGTCATTCGTAAGAAAAAGAAAGCTGCGAAGAAGAATATTGAATCAGTTCCGAAACCCTTACCGATTTTTAAAGTTGGTGATAGAGTTCGTTTACAAGATGGAAGAGCTGTAGGAAGCATTGATAAGCTCGAAAAAAATAAAGCTGTTATTAATTATGGTATTTTTACGACTAACGTCAGTGTAGAACAGCTGGAACTCGTTGAATCCGTAAAATGAAGGAATTACCTAAAAATAAAAAATTGATTCTCTTTGATGGTGTTTGCAACCTTTGTGATGCCTCGGTGCAGTATATTATAAAACATGATAAGAATGATTTATTTCGATACGCAGCCCTACAAAGTGATATTGGACAAAAAGTAATTGAAGAATTCAGTATAAACACTGATAAAACAGATTCAGTCTTACTTTACTCTGAGGAAAACGGTATTTCATATAAATCTACAGCTGCCTTAAAAATCGCCTCTAAATTAGGATTTCCTATAAACTTGATGAGTGTCTTCCTCGTTGTTCCTACATTTATCAGAAACTGGGTTTATGATTACATTGCCAAAAATCGTTATAAGTGGTATGGCAAGAAAGACGAATGCATGATTCCTACTCCAGAATTGAAATCAAAATTTCTTTAATAGTTTCCCTAAAAGACATAAAAAAGCCCTCATTTGGGGATCAGGGCTTTTCTAACAATTTAACAACAACTTAAAACTAATTTAACTAATACAAAAAAACTCAAATTTATGAATTGATTTATAGCACATTATTTTGATAGTATAAATGTATATAAAGTATTGATTTTGAGATAATAAACTCGATGAAAACCTTAAAATAATTGTTAAAAATGCCAGAATTGTAAAAAACATCTGTGAGTTACAATATTTTAACATATTGAAAAATAGACAGTTATAATTTAATTAATTTAAATTACATCTTCACAAATGAATTTGAAAAAGGAATTGTCAAGTTTTGAAGCTTTTATTTTACGAAGAAGTCAAACTACCCCATTCAGTCCAAGATCCATCATATACAGAAATGGTTTGGTAGCCGGAAATTTCAGCTGCTAATGCTAATACACAAGCCGTAATTCCAGAGCCGCATGAAAAAGTGATTTGATCGTTAGGTTTTGCGAAATTGCTAAATATGGTTTTTAATTCTTTCACTGGTTTTAAAGACGATTCTACCAAGACTTCTTCAAAAGGCAAATTAACAGAATTCGGAATTTTCCCTCTTCTCAATCCTTCCCTCGGTTCATCGACTAAACTTTTAAAGCGCTGTTCAGAACGTGCATCAATAATTAGATGAGAATTATCTTGAGATTCAGATTTGACATCTTCAAAAAATTTCATAAGTTTTTTATTTTCCAAACCTATAAAATCTCCTTTTTTGCCTTGATAGGGTCGATAAAGTTCAGTGTCTAAATTTGCTTTCTTCCATTCAGGAAGTCCTCCGTCTAACACGGCAACATTATTGTGACCAAACGCTTTGAAAAGCCACCAAGCTCTGGCACTTGAATAGATGCCTTTGTCATCATAAACTACAATGGCACTGTCTTTATTTATACCGAGTAATTGCGCCTCTTCTGTAAATTGCGCTTCTGATGGAAATGTATTGGGAAAAGGTGAAGAAAGGTCGCTAAATTTTGTCTTAAGATCAAAAAAACGAGTATTTGGAATTAATTCTTCTCCGGATATTTCATTGGATGGATCGGTCACTTTTGGAATACTCGCATTTAGAACCACAAGATTAGGTACCGCTAAATTATTCTTTAGCCAATCAATAGATACGACTGAACTTTTTAATTTCAAATTATAATAATTAAGAATCTAAATCAAATGTCTCTGTAGGATCTTTATCACCATGATAATCCAGCATGTTCTCGCCATCCGCTATTATAGAGCAAACTGTGGCATCTCCAGTGACGTTAACCACAGTCCTAAACATGTCCAAAATACGATCTACGGGAAAGATAATGGCAATCCAAGCAGGATTCAACCCAACAGAATCGAGAACAATAATGAGCATCACCAATCCAGCACTTGGCACTGCAGCAGATCCGATAGAAGCAAGAGTTGTTGTCAAAACTATAGTCAATTGCTGTCCAATGGTCAAATCAATCATGTGTAATTGTGCGAGAAAAATAACGGCAACTGCTTGATACAAACTGGTTCCATCCATATTTACGGTAGCCCCAATAGGTAGTACAAAACTGCTTACTTTTTTATTGACTCCAAGATTTTGTTCCACACATTCCATAGTCACTGGAAGTGTTGCGGCACTACTCGACGTAGAAAATGCCAAGGTCTGTGCCGGACTCATCGCCTTAAAAAACCCTGCATAAGGTATTTTTTTGACGAAGGTTTTTAGAATCGCGGGGTAAGTAATAAAAATCATAATCATTAAACCAACAAAAACCGTTAGAGAATACCAACTTAAGCCTTTGAAAATTTCGACCACTTTACCTATGTCATCGCCTGCCATTTTACTCACTACACCAGCCAAAAGTGCGAACACAAAGAATGGTGCTGCTTGCATCACAATATCCACCATTTTTAAGAACACTTCATTTATACTGTCCACCAGATTAATAACAGGCTGGGCTTTATCTGTAGGGATAAACAAGAGGCATATACCAAAAAAAATGGCAAAAAAGATGATTTGCAACATCAACCCATTATTAGAAAGAGAATAGAAAAAATTGTCCGGAACAATATCAACCAGAGGCTGCAAAGGTGAAGCATCTTTTTGTTTACTTGCTTTTTCGAGCTTATCAGACACAGAAGCTTCTTTCAATTCGCTTTTTGTTAAATCGGATATCTCTTGTGCTCTTTGCATAAATTCTGGATCCTGCAAATAGTTAATACCATCTTTAATTTGATACCCTTGTGATGAAGCCCAAATTTCATAACTGATACGGTTGTCAATGCGGCTTTGCGTATCAATAAGCTTTCCTGGTTTAATTGTATTTACCAAAAGCAATCCTAGAGAAATAGCCAATACTGTCGTTAGAAGGTAAATCAGTAAGGTCTTCCCTCCCATGCGTCCCAAACTTGCGGGATCTCCAATATTAGCCACACCACTAATGATCGAAAATAACACCAATGGCACTGCAATCAATTTCAGTAAGTTTATAAAAATTGTACCAAAAGGATCAATCCAGTTGATTGTGAATTCGCTCCATCCCAATGAACTCGATAGAAGCGCCCAAATGACTCCGAGCGTCATTCCTATTAAGATTTTCCAGTGAAGTGCTAGTTTTTTCATAGGCCCAATTCCTGCGTAGACAGGAATCTTATTTTTTATAGTTAGAATTAATTTTCGAAAACATTAAGTTTCAAGTTTTATTGATGAGACTCCTGTCTTCGGAGCAGTAAATAGTCAGCCAAAACCAACGCGGCCATAGCCTCCACAATCGGTACAGCCCTAGGTACAACGCAAGGATCATGGCGTCCTTTACCTTGCATTTCGACAATATTTCCTTGATTATCCAGTGTGTTCTGTTTCTGGATGATTGTAGCTACAGGCTTAAAAGCCACTCTAAAATAAATATCCATACCGTTACTGATACCTCCTTGAATACCGCCAGAAAGGTTTGTTTTTGTAGTGCCATCGTCATTGAAGAGGTCATTATGATCACTTCCTTTCATTTTTGCTCCACAAAATCCACTTCCATATTCAAAACCTTTCACGGCATTAATAGACAACATGGCTTTCCCTAATTCGGCATGTAATTTATCGAATACAGGCTCACCTAATCCGACTGGTACGTTTTGAATTACACAAGTGACCGTTCCACCAATAGTATCGCCTTCTTTTCTGATGGCCTTTATTTTTTCAATCATCTGATTGGCAATTGTTTCATCTGGACATCTTACATCATTGCTTTCAATTTTGGTGAAGTCTAGTTCCTGATACGGTTTTTCTAAAAACAGATCACCCACAGAGGATGTAAATGCATGAATTTTTACATTTTTCAACAATTGTTTAGCGATAGCACCAGCTACAACTCTGCATGCAGTTTCCCTTGCAGAACTTCTTCCACCGCCACGATAATCACGAACACCATACTTTTTTTCATAGGTAAAATCGGCATGACTTGGTCTATAAACGTCCTTAATATGAGAATAATCTTTTGATTTTTGATTTGTGTTTTTTATAGTAAATCCGATGGGTGTTCCTGTAGTCTGCCCTTCAAATATACCAGATAAGAATTCTACAGTGTCGGGCTCTTTACGTTGCGTCACAATCTCCGATTGTCCTGGTTTACGGCGGTTCAATTCTGCTTGGATTGCATTCATTTCCAAAATGATTCCTGCAGGACAACCGTCAATAATTCCTCCTATCGATGGTCCGTGGGATTCACCAAATGTGGTTAACGTAAATAATTTTCCAAACGAATTTCCTGCCATGTCAAGTATTTTTATGCTAATGTAAAGGTATTATTAGAGAAACAAAAATGAATTATATAAGTACATAAAGGATTTAATGTGGAGTGTGGTAACAATTACTTAACAAAATACTCACAGTTAAATAATTACTAGGTAAAGTTAGGTTAATCTAAAAGATAGTTCTTTGCAGTAAGAATAGATACCTTATCCCTTGAAATTAAAACGAAAAGTAGAAGTTGCTGTTATTTCCGATGTGCATCTTGGGACATACGGTTGTCATGCCAAGCAGTTACTGACCTATCTCAATAGTATTCAACCAAAGAAACTGATACTCAATGGTGATATTATTGATATTTGGCAATTTAGCAAACGCTACTTTCCAAAATCACATCTTCGTGTTCTAAAAAAAATACTTGATATGGCCTCTGAAGGTGTAGAAATTATTTACATCACAGGGAATCATGATGAAATGCTACGGAAATTCAGTGGAACTATTATTGGAAACATTTCTATTGTCGATAAAAAAGTATTAGAGTTAGATGGTAAAAAAGCTTGGTTCTTCCATGGAGATGTTTTTGATGTTTCTATTCAAAATGCAAAGTGGCTTGCCAAACTAGGTAGTTATGGTTATGATTTACTTATTCTTATGAATCGATTGATCAACTGGTTTTTGATAGGCATTGGACGTGAAAAGTATTCGCTTTCAAAAAAGATAAAAAACGGTGTCAAAGGCGCAATTAAATATATCAGTGATTTTGAAAATGTAGCTTCCGATTTGGCTATTGAAAACGGTTATGACTATGTGATTTGCGGTCATATTCACCAACCAAAAATGTTCATTAAAGAAAATAAGAAAGGAAAAACCATGTATCTCAACTCTGGAGATTGGATAGAAAATTTTACCGCTTTGGAATACCAATTTAAGCGCTGGAAAATATACAATTACAATTTTGATAAACTTTCACCATTTTTTGCTGATGAAGACATAAAGGATATGGAATTAAAGGATTTGATTGCTGCCATTACCATTGTGGATTCTCAAAATAAATGATATTCAGTCCTTATGAATAAATTTGGTTCTAATTCCCAAATTGTAATGTGATTCCTTGAAATTATCGAATTAAAATCAAATCAAAGCTTTTCTCAAAATTGATATCGGATGCAACACTTCTCTATTTGTTCCATCTTTGATTTGATGTCGACAGCTCGTTCCATTTGCACTAATAATGACGTCGTCAGAAGCGTTTCTAATCACAGGAAACAAAGTTTGCTCACCTATTTGCATACTGACTTCATAATGTTCTTTTTCGTAACCAAAACTTCCAGCCATTCCACAGCAACCGCTTGGTATAATTGTAATTTTATAATTTTTGGGTAAATTTAAAACATCGAAACTTGATGACTGGTTTCGAAGTGCCTTTTGATGACAATGACCATGAAACTTAATCGTTTTTGATTCTTCAGTAAATTGAGATGATTTGATATTTCCCAGTTTAATTTCCTGCTGTATGAATTCCTCAATTAAAAAAGTATTTGCCGAAATGCGAATAGCTGATTCTTTATCATCAGCTAATTTTAAATATTCATCTGTAAAGGTTAGTATTGCTGAAGGCTCAATTCCAATTAAAGGAGTTTCGGGAGAAACCTTATCCTTAAAAGCTGTCACATTTTTATTGGCCAACTCTTTCGCCTGTTTCAGTAATCCTTTGGAGAGATAAGATCTGCCTGATTCGCAATTATCAATGATTTCAACAAAATAATTTAGTGCCCTTAAAAGCTCGATTGTATCAATACCAATTTGAGTATCTAAATTATTTGTAAACTCATCATTGAAGAGTAAAACGCGTTTTATATAATTATCTCCCTCGTGAGAACCCTTATTTGAATTATAATAGTTGCTTAAATTTATTTTTGAAATCAGGGGCAAACTTCTTTCTTTAGCTATTCCTAATGAGAATTTTATTATAGAAGAAGTAAAACTATTTTTAAAAAGAAAGTTAGTCAGTCTTGGCAACCGACCTCCTAAGCTATTAAACCGATTGTTATAAGCGAATAATTTCGTTCTTAAGCTAACACCATTGGCTTTTTGATATTGATACTGAAACTCTGCCTTTAAACTCGCAACATCAACACTACTTGGACATTCGGTAGCACAAGCCTTACAGCTCAAACACAAATCAAATACTTCCTTCAATTCTTTATAGTCGAATTTATTAGGTTTATTTGAGTTGGTCAAAAATTCACGAAGTGCATTAGCTCTTGCGCGAGTGGTATCTTTCTCGTTTCGGGTAGCTCTGTAGCTTGGGCACATAGTTCCACCAAACTCCGGTAGTTTTCGGCAATCGCCAGATCCATTACATTTTTCGGCTTCACGAAGTATTCCCAACGATGATGAAAAATCTAAAATGGTTTCTATTTCTGGTTCAACTCTATCAGGTTGATATCGCAAATTTTCATCCATTGGTAAAGCATTTACGATTTTTCCAGGATTAAATATAGAATCGGGATCAAAAGTGGCTTTAATACGTTTCAAAATTTGATAGTTTTCATCACCAATCATCAATGGAATAAATTCGGCACGCACAATGCCATCGCCATGCTCTCCGCTCATGGAGCCTTTATATTTCTTCACTAAATGTGCAACATCTGTGGTAATTTTACGAAAATCAGTAATCCCTTGTCTCGTCTTTAAATTTAGAATTGGTCGTAAATGTAATTCTCCAGCACCAGCGTGTGCATAATAAATTGCATTTTGCCCATGAGATTTCATAAGTTGCGCGAACTCACTGATATAATCGGCCAAATCTGGTAAAGCGACTGCAGTATCCTCGATACAAGCTGCCGATTTATTGTCACCAATCATATTTCCCAGCAATCCTAAACCAGCTTTCCGGAGTTCAATGGCTTTATCAATATCTTCTCCTATTAACAATGGAAACGCATAACTTAATTTCGAATTCTGAATATCTGCAATAAGTTTTGTGGTTAATTCTTTGACTTCCTGAAAGCTTTTTGCACGCACTTCACACATCAAAATGGCTTTTGGATCGTCGATAATGAATTTTCTGTTTTCAAATTGTGCCTTGTTTTGTATGGTACAATCCAAAATAGTTTTATCCATCATTTCACATGTGTAGAGATTGTGTTTCATGACCAATTCGACGCTCTTAAGACATTGCTCTATGCTTTCGAAATGTGCTGCAACCATCATGGATTCAGCAGGTGGCAATTCATCAAGTTGAAGTGTTATTTGAGTTGTAAATGCCAGTGTCCCTTCACTGCCTGAAAGCAATTTACACATGTTAAATGGTTCTGAATTACCAGAAAAAACATCTGATTTTAATATTTCATCAATTGCATATCCAGTATTCCGACGATGTATTTCAGGCTTTGGAAAGTTTTTTTTTACCTGATTTTGAACCACTTCTGATTTTAATTCATTAAAAAGCGATTTATAAATATGGCCTTCTAATGTTTTTAGTTTTGTTTTTTCATTAAAGGCTTCCGACGAAATAGGTTTAAACACAACTTCACTCCCATCACTTAAAATTGTTTGTAGTTCTAAAACTTTGTCTCTAGTTACACCGTACTGTATGGATGTTGTTCCGGAAGAATTATTGCCCACCATTCCTCCAATCATGCAACGATTTGATGTCGAAGTATTAGGCCCAAAAAATAAACCGAATGGTTTTAAGTAATTGTTCAATTGGTCACGAACGACTCCGGGCTGGACCGTAACGGTTTTTTCTTTCTCATTAATGTCAATGATTTTAGTGAAATACTTTGACACATCGACCACAATGCCATCACCAACACATTGCCCTGCCAAAGAAGTGCCCGCCGTCCTTGGAATTAAAGACGTGTTGTGTGCTTTAGAATATTCAATTAAATACTTAATATCTTGTTTGTCCTTTGGATATGCAACAGCAATTGGTAATTTTCTATAAACAGAAGCATCAGTTGCATAAATTGACTTGATTAAGTCATCAAAAAGCAACTCGCCTTTAAGTTTTAAATTAAGTTGTGATAAAAAAGAGTTACTTTTTAAAGCATTCAAGTTAACAAGATTGTTTTAGGAGTTTTAATTTCGTTCTAAATTTAAATCTTATTAATCAATTTTAATAGAAGTTTATCGTTATATTTAAAATAGAGTGAAGGTTAAATCGTATTTTTGTAAAACTTAAAAACTCAAATATTATGAAAAAAATAATTTTATTAGCAATTTCCTTTCTAGGATTCACTGCCATTATGAATGCTCAAATTATTGCTGACAATGCCATTGGACTTCGATTAGGTGACAGTGATGGGTTTGGCGCGGAAGTATCTTATCAAAGAGCTGTCGGAAGTGACAATAATCGATTGGAATTTGATTTAGGAATTCGGAACGGAAAAAACTATGATGGTTTTAAACTGGCTGGACTGTATCATTGGGTATGGAACATCGATGGTGGATTTAATTGGTATGCAGGGCCTGGTGCTGGAGTCGCTTCTTACAGTTATGATTATCGAGATAACAATGGAAACAGATTTGATGACGACTACACGTTCGTCTTTTTAGCTGGTAACATAGGAATCGAATACAATTTTGACATTCCGTTGATGGTATCGTTAGATTTTAGGCCTGAATTTGGTTTAGGAGATAGTGATTTCCGTGATGATAATCTAGATTTTGATATTGGAATCGGTATTAGATATCAATTCTAATTATATAAAAAATACATGACTGAAACCATCTTAAATGGTGGTTTTTTTATGAGCCTTACTTGGCCATGAGTCTTCATTCGGTTGACTTATAGCTTTAATTTAATTTCGGATGTTCTAACTTTAATAAGCACATAGCATTATTATAGAACGACCAATAAAGAAATCATTATTTCACTAATAAACAATTGTTCAAAGTTCGCTGGTAGATCGCCTCATATTGCGGTACGACATTATGAATGTCGAATTTTTTAGATTCTAGTTGAGCATTCTTTTTGAATTGTGATAATCTTTCGGGATCACTCAAAATGTAAATAGCATTTTTAGACATGTCTTCAATATCATTTACATTACTTAAATAACCAGAGACACCTTCAATATTCACCTCTGGTATTCCACCAGTATTACTTGAAATAATAGGAACACCAGAAGCCATGGCTTCTAATGCAGCCAGTCCAAAACTCTCTGTGACTGAAGGTAATAAGAACAGATCACTAAAACATAATATCTTGTCAATCTCATTGCTGTTTCCAAAAAATACAACTTTATCGGTTATACCCAGTTTTCTGCAAAGTCTCTCTGCACCTTCCTTTTCTGGGCCTTCACCGACCATCATAAGTTTTGCTGGTAACTGTTTTTGAATGTTATAAAACACATTGATCACATCTGGTATTTGTTTTACTTTTCGAAAATTACTGATGTGTGTTATGATTTTTTCATTTTCATTGGCCATAAAATTTCTGTGGCAATCTGTAAAGTGTGTTTTGTGTCTACTGAAGTCAATAAAGTTAGGCACAACTTCAATTTCATTTTTAATATCAAATAGTCTTATAGTGTCTTCTTTTAGACTTTGAGAAACTGAAGTCACGGCATCAGATTTGTTGATACTGAATGTTACGGCAGGTTTGTAAAAGGGATGACTTCCTACAAGTGTAATGTCTGTTCCATGCAACGTTGTAACTATCGGAATGTAAACACCGTCCTCTTGCAGCATTTTTTTAGCCATGTAAGCGGCGTATGCATGAGGAATAGCGTAGTGCACATGTAAGATCTCAATCCCATGTAATTTGACCATATCGACCAATTTACTGGATAAAGCAAGTTCATAGGGTTGATAAAGGAAAAGAGGATATTCAGGAACGTTAACTTCGTGATAATGAACATTGTTTCCTAACAAGTCCAGACGAACCGGCTGACTATAAGTTATAAAATGAATCTCATGACCACGTTTAGATAATGCTAATCCTAATTCTGTAGCTACTACGCCACTTCCACCAAATGTTGGGTAACAAACTATTCCTATTTTCATTTTTGAATACTTATATTTTAATCAATAATTGCTTCATAGATAAGTCTCTGTATCTCTGTTCTAATACCTTGTTTCAGCAAAACATTATTGTTGGCATTAGGATAGGTTCTGTTAGACAAGAACACATAAACTATTTCTTCATCAGGATCGGCCCAAGCATAAGTACCTGTAAAGCCAGAATGTCCAAAACTCGTCAATGAAACGCAACCGCAAGTTGGACCTTCCTTACCTAATTGTGGTTTATCAAATCCAATACCCCGTCTATTTCCTTTACTACAAAAATAACAAGTATTGAACTTTTCTAAAGTCTCTGGTTTTAAATAACGCTTTCCACCATAAAATCCTTTTTGGAGATACATCTGCATTATTTTTGCGACATCATTAGCATTACTAAAAATCCCTGCATGACCGCCAATCCCGTTTTCCATCGCAGCTCCCATATCATGGACATAGCCCTGTATTTTTTGATTACGGTAGTAATCATCCAATTCTGATGGTACTATATTTTCGTTACTGAATTTTGGTGACGGATTATAGGTTGTATAGTTTGCACCCAACGACTGATAAAATCGATCCTGCACTAGTTCATCCAACGGTTTGTCATAATACCCTTCGATATATTTCTTCAAAATATAATAAGGAAAATCACTATATCGATACTGGAGACTTGGTAATAAATTACTATCCATTATTATTTTCTGAATTGTATCTGGATAATCATATCTTAAGTAAATTTCTTCTGCAACTTTGATGCTGTACATTGGACTATATTTTCTTCTATAGTACTTTGCACTTGGCTTTTTTAAAGAATCGAGTGTTTTTGCATAAAATGGTTCCCAAGGACGTAATCGAGCATAATGTGATAACATTTCCTTAAGTGTAATATTTTTTTTATTAGAGTTCGCGTACTCAGGAATCAATTTAGACAATTTTGTATCAAGCGTAACAACGTTCTTTTCTTCAAGTTCCATCAATAAAGGAAGCGTTCCTAATATTTTTGTTAAGGATGCAACATCATAGATATCGTCTGGTTTTACAGGTTCTTTATCTTCATATGTGTGTTTTCCGAATGATTTATTGTAAATCACCTTCCCCTTTCTTGCGACGAGCAATTGTAAACCTGGAGCCGCTCTTAATTTAATAGTCAAAAGAGCCATGGAATCTAATTTCTTCAATTTTTCTGAACTCATGCCAACACTTTCAGGTAAACCGTAACTTAATGATTGAATGGCATTATATGTTACACCATCATAGACCTTAAAGTTTTCTCCAGTAGAAACAGGTAAATGACCTTTTGCTGCAATTGCTCCAAAGATTAATTGGGCAGATTTGCGTTGGGCAATCTCATTATTTTGATAGCTCATTACGATTCCTTCAATATTTTCAATACTTCTTAAGTCATTAAGCGCATATGGTCTTGCAAAGACATCCAGTATGACCGTATTGGTTCTGGCAATTTCGTACAGCCAAACCAATTCTTGATCGCTAAACTTATAGTCTTTCCATGGGCTTGCGTTAGATTTGTGCAAACCAATTATGACTGTGTTGTAGTTTTGAAGTTTGGAGATTAGTTCATCTAATTTTTCTGCTTTTATTTCGTGGACCTTGGTGTATTTTTTCAATTCGTCCAAAAACGCTGATCCATCATCATCACCAAATTTAACATAAGCAATCTTTTTAGTTTCTAAATGTCTCAAAGGAAGAATGTCTTTGACGCTTCGAGTTACAGTTATAGCGTTCTCCATTAATTCTTCGTAAAGCAAATTATCTTCAAGTCTGTTCAATTCCTTTACTAAATTGGTGATACCGATAGGGTTATATTTGTTAAGGCCTACTTTGTATTTCGCCATTAAAATCTTTTTAACAGAATGTGCTAAACGCTCTTCGGTAATTTCTTTGTTGTTATAGGCTTCTATGAGTTTGGATCTACCCTTTTCAACATCTTCAGACATCAAAAGGACGTCATTACCAGCCAAAAACGCGGCCAAATCTACATCTGCTGAATCACTAAAATTCGAGACACCTTTCATGCCCAAGGCATCCGTAAATATTAAACCCTTAAATTGAAGTCTTTCTTTTAAGATCCCGTTAATTATCGTTTTTGATAATGAAGAAGGTACCCCATTTATAGGTTCTAAACTTGGCACGTTTAAATGTGCTACCATGACACTAGACAAACCTTCTTTAATCAATCGTCTGTATGGATACAGTTCGATAGAATCAATTCGTCTTTCATTAAAATTAATAGTTGGTAATGACTTATGTGAGTCACTGTCTGTATCGCCATGACCAGGAAAATGCTTTGCACTTGCCAAGACACCAGCATCTTGCATGCCTTTCATAAACGCCGAAGCCTTATTTGTGACGTTGTCTCTATCTTCTCCAAAAGAACGATTACCTATAATTGGATTTTTCGGATTCGTGTTGATATCCACATCTGGCGCAAAATTGAAATGCACTCCTAATCGTTTGCAATGTTCGCCGATATATCTTCCTGTCTGCTCAACCAACTTGTCATTCTTTATAGCTCCAAGTGTCATATTCCAAGGGAATGCATATGTAGAATCTAAACGCATACTTAAGCCCCATTCGGCATCCATTCCTATCAGCAAAGGTAATTTAGAGGCGGCTTGTAACTCATTATTGAGTTTTGCCTGGCTTACAGGATCACCGTTGGTATATATGATTCCACCAATATTTTGATTCAGTATAAGATTAACGATTTTATTTTTATCTAATTTTTTTTGATCGGAATACACTTGCACCATAAATAATTGTCCAATTTTTTCCTGTAGTGTCATTTTATTATAGATGCTGTCCACCCACTTTTGCTGTTTAGCAGCATCTTTAGTGAGCAATGGATTAGAAGCTTCTTGAGAAAAAGAACTCTGGATAATAACAATTAAAAAAATGAAGGTGCAAATAAAACGCATATATATTTTGGGCTATAATACTAGAATTGATGATCATTAAAAACTATGCCAAAATACTATATTTGAAAGGAAGACAATAGAACTTTAAGATAGTTTTATTAAGAAGGTTATTAAGAAGGCTTTATTCGCCTATAAATTTAATTCCAGCGGTTACAATACTTGAGCTGAAAGTGGAATTACGGTTGTAAAGACTGTATTTCAAATCGGCACTCTTAAGGCCATAATTGAATATGTGGAATTTTGCGAATAAATCAGTGTAATTGATACCAAACCCATATTGATTGGCATTGTACTCTGATAAATCGTAGTCTGAAGTATAAAATTCATCTGTGGACAGATGCTGTTCGTAAGGTGCAAAGTAATCTGCTGCAGTTTGTGAATAATAACGGTAGGAAGGATATAATGTAAACCTTTCTGAAATCTTTATTGGAATTTCGATACTTGCAGTTTGAGAATTGATTCCCCAATCATCTGAATAATAACGATAGAACGTACGCAGAACAAATGTTTCATTTATGTAATAATTAAGTCTTCCACCGATTGCAATTTTAATTCGTGTATCTGGAAGACGTTCGATATCATCGGCTAATTGGAACTCCTGAATAAAGGAATCTTCTACATCACTAAAGTAAACCCGTTGGAAAGGAGTTGACAATAAGCCGTTCTGTTGTATAAAATCCAAGGCTAATGAGCCCTGCATTTTTTTGGTAAGAATTTGTGAAAAACCGAAACCCAAGGAATATGAATGCCGCCCCTCACTGTCAAATTCTATAAAATTTGGATTGTAATTAGGGTTGCCAGTGATTGTATTTTGTGTAAAAAGACCATCGTTGAGACCGATTCCAGAACCAAAGGGTCTCAATTCTATTGGATAAATAGCGTTCCAAGTATCTAAGTAAACATTTGCGGTAACACTCAACTCTGTATTTTTTTTATTGAACAATTTGGTATAACTACCACCAATTCCTGTTGAAAAATAATCATATTCGCTCGACACAGATGCTTTTGCAGACCAGATATTATTTCTATCGTCTGAACTATGGCTGTACGATCCTGTTAAATTAGCCCATAAATCTGACGCTGAAGCACCTGAACTTGCAATAAAGGCATTTGCAGTGTCGTTGGAATCAAAAGGGTCCACATTGCTTGATGAGGCAGACGTATATGCTGAAACACCTGCATCAATGGTCAAAATATCATCATCATTCATAGGAATCGAAATGACAAACGTACCGGTGGCATCCGTTAATTTTTCAGTACCCACGCCTCCACTTACTGCTGCATTATCGCCATCCTGTGAATAGTAACTCGATAGAAAATTAACTTCTGTCGTTTCCAGAACCCTTTTTTTATAAACTTCAGTGGAGTCTGTTTGCCCATACGTAAGGATTGTGAATCCAAAAATGGTGATTGCTAATGCAAAATATTTCATAGATTTAAACTAAATTAATTACAACCACATCCACCACCAGTTTTACCTCCATTTGCTCCGACGGCTGCTTCCCGATAAGAATGAAATGTGGAGATATTGCGGTCAGCTGCCTTATCTGCGAGTTCCATGTCGGGGTCGTTTAGATTTACCTTTTCATATTCCTTCACTGCCACACAAGAATTTAATGAGAGCATCATTACAGCAATTAGCATTACCAGTCGTTTCATAATTTATCTATTTTAATATTGTCGGAAGTAAATACGTTTCCATTTTCGTCGATAATGATACACTCAACATTGGGCATTTGATTGATTCTATTGATACCAACTTCTTTTCCCATTACAAAAACCGATGTAGCCAGAGCGTCTGCAAGTTCTGCCTTGGGAGCAAAAACCGTTGCACTTATAATTCCTGTCGCTGGATAACCTGTTCTGGGGTCTATAATGTGTGTATATCGAATGCCATTAAAAGTAACGTGTTTTTCGTAATTACCGGATGTCACTACCGCACTATTTATGATTGGTAACAATGCAAATGCCTTATTTTTAGCTAAAGGATTGGTAATCGCCACTTTCCATTCTTCTCCATTAGGTTGCATACCCCAAGTATTCATATCTCCAGAGGCATTTATGATACCTGATTTAACCCCTTTTGAAATTAGTAATGATTTGGCTTTATCAGCTGCATAGCCTTTTCCAATGGAGCCAAAACCGATTTTCATACCTACAAGTTTAAGAAAGACTGAATGGTTGGTTTTATCTAAAATAATATTTTCATAACCTACTTTAGATACCGAAGCTTTGATGTTCTCCAGTTTGGGCATCTCAGTCATGCTTCCATCAAATTTCCAGAATTTATCCATCGATGCATAAGAAATATCGAATGCTCCATCCGTAAGTTTAGAAATACTGATGGCGCGTTCAATCAGATCATACAATTCCTTATCAACCAATACTGGCTTGATACCGGCGTTCTTGTTGATCTCTGAAGTTTGAGAGTTGGCATCCCAAGATGATATCAATCGCTCAATTCTGGTAATCTCATCTACAGCTAAATCAATATAAACGTCTGCTTCCATTTGATCGTCTGCCACAACTGTAATTTCGAACCGGCTACCCATCAATTTTAATGTACGCTTATAAATGGTTTGTGATGAGACCAATAATGAACAACATAAAAGAAAGAGGAAAGTGAAGTAGGTTTTCAAAATGACTTATTTAAATGCCATTAATTTCTTAAAATATTCTGAAGGTGTTAGATTTTCATAACCCATTTTCCCCAAAACTTTACCATTTTTATCAAGAACCACCACTAAAGGAAAATATCCTTGATTGTTATAAGCTTCGGCAAGTTTAGAGTTTTGCGCTTCAAGTTCAGGGGTTAACTTGTTCGCTTTTTTTCTTGGAAAGTCTGCTTGTAGCATAACGAATTTGTCCTTCGCCAATTTTTGGAATTCTTCGGTGGCAAATACTTGTTTGTTAAGTTTAATACATGGCCCACACCAGTCTGATCCCTGGAATACCAAAAGGATATTCTCATTATGTTTTGAGGTGATCTCCTTGACTTCAGACATGTTGGTATGCCAGTCTTGCGCGATAGATGAAAGGCTTAAGGAAAATAAAACTAAAAATACCAGACCGCTTTTTTTCATGATGTCATAATTAAGAATCAAATGTATTAATGATATTAGAACAGAAGTGTAACAATTGTTACACCACATTTAATTCTAAACGTCGTTCCGGTGAATAAAATTTTATTATTGAACTAAATTAAGAGTAATTTAACTTACAAAGCGACTGTGCCAACTTTCACTAGCAGGCACTTCCCAATTTTCTTTATATTCAGCAATGTTGTTAACCAAATTATTGAACACAATGGTATTTTTGGAAACGGCTTTATCTTTTGCCATTTTCTTAAAATCCAGCAATGTCTTATAAGCAATGAATTCACCTTGTTTATAAGAAACATTCATTTTATCCATCAAATCAACGTTATAATCTTTCTCCAATTGCTGCATAAAATGTACAGACGCGTCAATAGAACAACCTGTCACCTTATTTAAGTCTTGGTTTAAAGCGATTATGATAAAGCGCTTATATTTAATCTCATAGCC